>PWYO01000290.1 GCA_003567835.1 Actinomycetota bacterium
CAAATGGCACACAGCTTAAATGCTGGTCTTCCTTTCTTCATTAAAATGTTTTCTACCCAGGCATCCAAAGCACCTTGATCCAAAAGCATGGCTGCTGCATCAGCCATAATCTCAGGGGTCAAATCATCAATATTGGCGCAGAGAAGCCTGAGCGTTTCCTCTGCATGGCTATTGCATTTTTTAAAGCTTATCAGCCGCAATATATTGGGCATATCGGTGCCTTTTCTGCTTCCAGCACCCATACCGCTGCCAAGAATGGTCCCCGCAGGCATATCCCCAAAATAACGGGCATACTTTTTAATGATTGCCGCTCCTGTAGGGGTTGTGGCTTCAAAATCAAAAGGCCCCTGGTAGACAGGCAGGCCTTGTAAGATTTTGATGGTCGCAGGAGCAGGTACCGGAATCCTGCCATGCATGGAGCAGGCAGACCCGCGGCCTAATGGGATGTGGGCACACCACACCTGGCCAATATCCAGCTCAGCCATCCCGATGGCAACCGAAGCAATGTCTACAATGGAATCCACCGCCCCAATTTCATGAAAATGGACCTGGTCCAGGGCACACTGATGGGCCTCGGCTTCCGCCTGGGCCAAAATATAGAACATGTCCAGGCAATCTTTTTTGACTTTTTCCTTAAGGCCGCTTTTGGCAATCATGGCCTTAATATGGGCATAATTTCGTAAGGGCTGCTTGCTGCAGCGGACCTCAAACTTTTTTGCTCCAAGGCTGGATTCAGTTTGCTGGCTTACCGCAATGCGGTAGCCGTGTAAATCTATTTTTTTGAGCGTATTTTTTAGCAGTTGAAAATCAAGGCCTAAATCTAATAGGGCTGCCGCCATCATATCTCCACTTATGCCTGAAAAACAGTCAATATATAATCGTTTTGCCATTCCCATCTCCTCTTGATTGGATTATGCTTATCCTAAATACCAAATCCATGCTATCATATTGGTCAAAAACCTGGCTACTGCACTATTTTATGGGAAAAAAGATAGAAAAGCTAAAAGAATACCTAGAAAACCTGGATTCGGCAATCATTGCCTACTCGGGAGGCATAGACAGCAGCTTCCTTGCCCTGATGGCCCATAAAGTGCTGGGGGAAAATGCGGTGGCAGTCACTCTGGCCAGTCCACTGGTCCCTGCCCGGGAAATGGATGCTTCTAAAAAACTGGCCAAACTGATGGGTTTTAGGCACCATGTGCTTGCTGCAGATATCCTTTCCACGCCTAGCTTTGCCCATAATCCAAAAAATCGCTGCTATATCTGCAAAAAGGCCTTGTTTTACGCATTATGCCGCTACAGGCAAAAACGGGGTTTTGCAGCAGTCATAGAGGGCTCCAATGCCGATGACCGCCAGGCCTACCGCCCCGGACTTGCCGCCTTAAAAGAATTGGGTATCCAAAGCCCACTGGCCGACTTCGGTTTTAATAAGAAAGAAATCCGGTCTCTGGCAAAGGGTTTGGGCCTTCCCAATCACAGCCTTCCTTCTACAGCCTGCCTTGCCTCCAGGATTCCCTATGGGCAAAAAATCAGTGTAAAAAAGCTGGATATGATTTCCAGAGCAGAAGATTTTATAGCAGGTTTGGGCTTTGAAGTGGTAAGGGTGCGCTACCATAACCCCATTGCCAGGATTGAAGTGCAAAAAAATCAGCTGAACAATCTATTGAAAGATGGGACCTATCGGCAAATATCCCAATATTTAAAAAAATTGGGTTTTGGCTATATTACCGTTGACCTTGATGGTTTTCGGTCAGGAAGTCTGGACAGGGATACCTAAGATCGGGCGATACACAATCATGAAAGGAGCCATGGCCTTATCGCTGCAAGGCCGCTTAGCACCACTGCCGCGGCTATCCCTGCGAATATATAAATACCAGCCTGGGGCCACCCTTGCTTTATTCTCCCCTGACATCTTACACATAAGGAAAAAAACAGTATAAGCACCAGATTGGCCATAAACGCCAAGATGCCTCCCACCGCAACCACCGACCAAAGCCGGATCAGAGGATAACCGGTAAAATAGAAGATCACCATTGTGGATAATCCCAATCCTATCCATAAAAGAAACCTGGACTTATGGGCTAGATAGGCTGTGGTCTTGCTTAACCGAAACATCACGCTATTTTTGACCGGTAGGAGTACCAGCGGCAAAAACCAGCCGAACATGAATCCTGTAAAAAACCTGACCAGATTAATGGGTTCATAAACACCCAAAGTTGTAAGGGCAACATCGGCTGCCATCAGCAGCAAAAAAAACAGCATAACCAAAAGACGTTTATGGGACACAAATTTTTCCTTTATGTTCCAGTCCAAGACAACCAGACCCACCAGGGAAACCAAGAAAGCGATATATACGCCTGCACACCTGGAGCAAACAGGCATGGCAATTCCCTGATAGGTCAAGGTCAAAGCGGTCTGTTGATGGCATAAGCCAGCCCCAAAATAGGACCCAACTTTTTCGATTACCAATTTCCCAGGCTGTCCAGCAAAGCAAAAAAAGAACCAATACCCATAATAAAAAATGAAACAATGGACCAGGCGATCGCCAAACCCCCTAAAACCAGTCCGATGATGGCCATTACCCTGCCCTGTGGGCTTGATTTGCCATTTTTTATATTATTTAGCTCGATTATACCCAAAATCACTGCTGCGATTGCCAGTGCTGAACCTAACAAAGGGAAGCAGCAGACAATGGAGGCAATCCCCAAGGCAAGGGAGATGACGGCCAAGGTACCTGTCTTTTGTTGTGGTTTCACCACTTCTGATTGTACCTGTTCCGCTTTTTCGTTTTGCTTGTTTTTTTTGTTCATAGTTTCCTTTCACAAAATTTTTACAGATGCTGCCTATGCAGACCAGCAGCCAAAAATTCCATCAAACAATAGGCTGCTGTGGTAAAGTATTTGTAAAAAGAATGTTTCCATGGTTTTGGTCCCAGACAAACAGTTTTATGCAATATGCCATAAAACTTAATAGGCTAAATGCAAACCCCTTTTTTAAAATAATGGGCCGCTCCCTGTCTATGTAGGTAGCTGCCCATTATTTGACTTATCCGAACATGAAG
>PWYO01000263.1 GCA_003567835.1 Actinomycetota bacterium
CGGAAACCATATGGTATCCGTCATCGGGGCCAGAAACAGGGAAGAGCTCATACTGGAAAAAGAAATGGATGCAGTCAGTGACAAGCTTTATGTATGCACGGATGACGGAAGCAAAGGGTTTAAGGGTTTTGTTTCAGCATTTTTAGAGCCGTATCTCCATGAAGAAAAAGGAAAAACAGACCGGGTGGTGGCTATTGGGCCCGCACCCATGATGGCTGCAGTGAGTGAGGTTACCAGGCCTTATAGCATAAAAACCATTGTGTCTTTGAACTCGATTATGGTGGACGGCACGGGCATGTGCGGTGCATGCAGGGTTGAAGTAGGAGGCCAAACCAAATTTGTATGTGTAGACGGTCCGGAATTTGACGGACATGAAGTGAATTTTGACCTTTTATTTGCCAGACAAAAAATCTATTGCTCGGAAGAAGATGCCAGCAGCGGCCTTTATAACCAGGAATGCGGCTGCAGATCCGGTAATCAATCTTAAATGACAGAAAGGATAATATCCAGGCTATGGCTGATAAGACCAAACAGAAAAAAAAGAAGCAAAAGATCCCCAGAACCGAAATGCCTATGCAGGATCCAAAAAAAAGGATCAGTAATTTTAACGAAGTGCCCCTAGGCTATAGCGCCCAGCAGGCGGTTACAGAAGCCAGCAGGTGCTTGATGTGCAAAAAACCCAAATGCATCGAAGGATGCCCTGTAGAAATCGACATAAAAAGCTTTATCGAGCTGATTAGGGAAAAAGATTTTGAAAAGGCAGTGGAAAAAATCAGGGAGAAAAACTCCCTGCCGGCCATATGTGGAAGGGTATGCCCCCAGGAAGACCAGTGTGAGAAAAAATGCATACTGGGCATCAAAGACGATCCCGTGGCCATAGGCAGACTGGAACGGTATTTGGGTGATTTGGCCCTGAAAAAAAATATGAAAGACGATAAGCTGCTGGTTTCAAGCCAGGAAGCCCAACAGAATGCCAAACATAAGGCGGCAATTATAGGCAGCGGGCCTGCAGGGCTTGCCTGTGCGGGAGAGCTTGCCAAATTGGGCTACAAGGTAACCATTTTTGAAGCACTGCATAAACCAGGGGGCGTTCTGGTTTACGGCATCCCTGAATTTAGATTGCCTAAGGATATTCTGCAAAAGGAAATAGACAGCCTAAAAACCCTGGATGTAGAAATCAAGCTGGATATGGTCATAGGAAAGATTTTGACCATCGATGAACTGTTTGAGATGGGCTATGCATCGGTGTTTGTAGCCTCCGGGGCAGGACTTCCTTATTTTATGGATATACCGGGAGAAAACTTAAATGGGGTCTACTCTGCCAATGAGTACCTCACCCGTTCCAACCTGATGAAAGCCTATGAGTTTCCTGCCTGCGATACACCCATCAAAAAGGTTGAAAAAGTGGCTGTGGTTGGCGGGGGCAATGTAGCCATGGATTCGGCCAGGACAGCCAAGAGGCTGGGGGCAAAACATGTTTACCTTGTATACCGAAGAAGCGAAAAGGAAATGCCTGCCCGGGATGAGGAAATTGAGCATGCCAAAGAGGAAGGCATTGAGTTTATGCTGCTTACCAACCCCATAGAGATAAAGGGAAAAGATGGCTGGGTAGAAAAAATTCGGGTTATAAAAATGGAATTAGGGGAGCCGGATGCGTCCGGAAGGAGGAGGCCGGTGCCTGTAAAAGGTTCAGAACATGATCTTGATGTGGATGTGGTGGTGATGGCCATCGGGCAGGGTCCCAACCCACTTTTGCTGTCTGCCACGCCAGAACTTAAATTAAACAAGTGGGGCACCATTGAAGCGGATACTGAGACCGGCAAGACCAATAAAAAGGGCGTTTTTGCCGGTGGGGATATTGTCACCGGAGCCGCTACAGTAATCCTGGCCATGGGCGCCGGCAAAAAAGCGGCCCATGCCATGGATGCATATATGAAAAGCGGTGTATGGTAAAAATTTTTAGAAAGGGGATAGGAAATGAAAAAAATAGGCTATAAATTTGTTTTTTCGGCTGCAGCCTTGCTGCTGCTGGGTTCTCTTGCTGCAGGTTGTGCTGCAGTGGATGATTTCGTGGCAGATGAAGCACCTGTGGCCGAGGAGCCTGCTTACGCAGAAGAGATGATGGAGCCGGAGATGGCTGTCCAGGAAGAGGTCAGGGCAGGTTCTGCCGATTATGTGGATGCTCCGCAGATGGATCGGATGATTATCAAAAGCTCCTATATTGAACTGGAGGTTGAAACCGGTAAATTTGAAGAAAAACTGTTTACGGTAAGCAATCTTGCCGAACAGAATAATGGTTTTGTGAGCCATACCGAAAGCTATTCTGATGCTGAGGGAAACATAAGCAGCGGCAGAATCATTATCAGGGTCCCAGCGCAGATGTTTGACTTTATTTTAGATGAAGTCAGAGATTTGGGGACGGTGCGTCATATCAGCATCTCTGGGCAGGATGTAACCGAAGAATATGTAGACCTTGAATCAAGGTTAAAGAACTTAGAAGCACAGGAAGAAGTACTTTTAAACCTTATGGAAGAGGCCAGGACGGTCAGTGACAGCATCGAGGTACAAAGAGAGCTGAGCATGGTCCAGGGCGATATTGAAGTGCTGAGGGGCAGGCTGAACTATTTGGACGATCTGGTTGCTTTTTCCACCATCGAGGTCTATGTGAGCGAACCACCCACCATCAGGGAAACCCCAGGCTGGGGCTTTGTAGATGCACTGAGAAGCGGTGCCAGGGGTGCGGTCAGGGTCTTTAACGGCATGATTACTGCCTTGATTGTAATCAGCCCTGTATTGGTATTGATCGCTATTATTCTGGTCATCGTTTGGGCTATAATAAAGGGAAGAAGACGAAGAAGAGAACAGAAAAAGGAGTGACTGAAACAATGAAAAAAATAGGGGTATTGGCCAATTTATTGCTGGTATTTGGTCTTGGGGTTTTGGTAGGCCTTCTGTTTGCGCCACGATCCGGAGAGAAGACCAGAAAAATCATTGCTGAAAAAATGGAAGACACCTGCGGCTGCGCCTGCACCAATTTAAGCGACAAAATAGC
>PWYO01000328.1 GCA_003567835.1 Actinomycetota bacterium
ATAATCTTTTATCCATATTTATAGCCATGGCAGTGGTCAATAATCTGGTTTTGGCCCGGTTTTTAGGGCTCTGTCCCTTTTTTGGGGTATCCAAAAAACTTTCCAATGCCATCAGCATGGGAATTGCGGTAACCTTTGTGATGCTGCTGGCTTCGGTTTCCACCACCATCATCTACAATTACCTGCTGGTCCCCTTCCAAGTGGAGTTTATGCAGATTGTCTTATATATTTTGGTCATTGCTTCACTGGTGCAGATTGTGGAATTGACCATCCGGAGGACCAATATTGTTCTATACAATGCCCTGGGCATATTCCTTCCGCTTATTACCACCAATTGCGCTGTGCTGGGTATTGCTTTAATCAACTCCCAGGAAAACTTTACCGTGCTCCAGAGCACGGTAAGTGCGGTGGGGGCAGGGATAGGATTTACCCTGGTGCTGGTCATTATGTCGGGCATTAGAGAAAAGCTGGAGTATGCTGACAGCCCAAAATCCATGCGGGGCCTTCCCATCGCCTTTATCACTGCTGCTTTGCTGGCCCTGGCTTTCATGGGCTTTGGGGGTATGGTATAGTGTTGCCAAGGAGAATATGATATGCAAATAGTGTGGATTATAATAATACTCAGTGCAATCGGCCTTATAAGCGGGGTGCTGATTTTTCTGGTCAATAAATACCTGCCCCGGGAGCCGGAATCGCTGAAAAAAGCGGAACAGGTATCCGAAAATTTGCCCGGCTACAATTGCGGGGCCTGCGGCTATCCAGGCTGTTTTGCCTATGCCCAAGCGGTGGCCAAGGATAAAAATGTCATCACCACCAATCCCTGCACCAGTGTTATGCAGGATGAGCAAATGCTAAAAGGCATTGAAAACGCTCTGGGGGTTAAACTGGATTTGTCTCAGATGAACAAAAAAGCGGTGGTGTGCTGTTACGGAGTCACCGAGAAACTGGGTGATTATGAAGGGATTAAAACCTGTACCTCGGCCAACAATGTCATAGGGGGTTTTAAAAAATGCCCCTATGGGTGCCTGGGTTTGGGCGATTGCATCCCGGTATGCCCCCAGAAGGCCATAGAGATTGACAAAGAGAGGAATATTGCGGTTATAGATCCAGAAAAATGCACCGGCTGCGGCCTTTGTGTGAGTGAATGCCCTAAAAACCTGATAGAGCTGGTGCCTGCAGAATCCAATATTGTATTTCGATGCCATTATACACAGTTAAAGGATATACCCGGCAGGGAAAAATGCGATGAAGGATGCCTGCACTGCAGAAAATGTTACAAAGCCTGCGAGTATGATGCCATCATCTGGAACAAGGAAAAAGGCATCCCTGAGTTTGATTTTTCCAAATGCGAGATGTGCGGCGAATGCATCAAAGTCTGTCCCCACGGACGGCTGATAGAATTTTGTAATGTCTGTCCCAGCAAAAAGGAAAAAGCTGCTGCAAAAAAATAGGCTAATTCTTTCTTCCGATACAATTTTCCCTGGGGCATAGTTCGCAGGCCACTTTGGTCTTGTCGATATTGTCTGCAGGGCCGAAACCGTAAACCCCGGATACCGACTTAAAAGGGATCATCAAATAGCTGTCGTTTAAACTGACGCCAATGGGATCGGGATCAATCATACGAAATATTTCCTTTTG
This sequence comes from Actinomycetota bacterium, assembly GCA_003567835.1. Taxonomy (GTDB): domain Bacteria; phylum Actinomycetota; class Humimicrobiia; order Humimicrobiales; family Humimicrobiaceae; genus Halolacustris; species Halolacustris primus. The sequence goes on from PWYO01000328.1 coordinate 1,639, forward strand.
CTCTTCGATGGTCCACTGGTATTGTCCTGGTGAATAGGTGCAGGTGGCTTGCCAGCCATCCTCCTGGATGCCTTCTGATTTGGCAATTTCGGAAAATTTTTCTCCCAGCAGGGTGAGCATACTGGTAGTCAAAGCATCCATAACAATGGTGGCCAGGGTGTCTCCGCTTTTGGTATTCTCCCTGATGAGGGCGTCAATTTTATGGCCCAGGGTAAACACAAATACCAGGGCTATTTCTGAGCCTTTCAAGATCTTGGAAATATTCGGCCCTTTAAAAACATGCCCTGTAGAAAAAAATACTTCCTCTCCTTCCACCTTTTTGATGGGAAACAACTCGTATACCGCTTTGGGTTCAATCTGCTGGGCGCATTGGGCCCTTTTGCTGTCCAGAATCTGTTCCAGCTGGGGGTTTATCCGCCCGCCCATCAGCTTAGTCAAAAAGTCTTTGCCTGCATCCTGGGGAATATCCAGGGCAATATTGTTGAGGATATTCATATTTTCTCCCAAAAAACTTGTATTTTTTAATCATTATCATATACCATTGATAAAGGCATAGAAAGGGGCGGAAAATGAACCACCAATTGGAGCGCATTCGGCAAAACATAGAAAAAGAGCCGTATGTATGTTATCTGGGCATAAAAGTAGCGGCCCTAAAACCAGGGTATTCTGAGGTTCGCATGAAGACGACAAAAATGTTTAACAATATCTTTTCCATTACCCATGGAGGCGCTATTTTTTCTTTGATAGACGTTGCTTTTGGTGCTGCAGCCAATTCTTACGGCACCATAGCTGTGGCATTATCCATGACTGTCAATTATGTTAAGCCTGCCAGGGAAGGGGATCTCCTGACCGCAACCGCTTCCCAGATAAGCCAGACAGCCAAAACAGCCACCTATAATATTACGGCAAAGAATGGCTCGGGACAGGTCATTGCAACCTGCCAGGCGGTAGCCTATCGAAAAAAACAGAAGCTGCCCTTTTTAGAAAAAGATGAACATCATGCCTAAATTAGGTATTGATGTTCCCAAAATACGGCAGGCAAAGGATAAAATGCAGGTTTTGATGGTGGGTTCAGAAACTGGCTGCCGGTGGAATCAATGGTAACCGGATAGAGAGGATGCAGACCAAATAACCGCAGGATTGCAGCTGTTGGCTGCCCACAATTGGCCTGAAGCCTGCAGACACCATACTGGCCCGCCCATAGGGAGCGGTTGATCATGGCCAAAATTTGGAAAAAAAAGTTGGAATCAATAGAAACAGGCAATACAATGATGCCCAAAGGAGGGCGGATGATTGGCAAATTTTCAATATGATCCGGAATTTTATGACTTGCAGGTAAACTGGGAGGCCAGGCTGAAAAAAGAGATCCAGTTTTTACGCCATCTTGTCCATGAGCA
>PWYO01000163.1 GCA_003567835.1 Actinomycetota bacterium
AAAAAGATCTATACAGGATAGAAAACCAGCTGAATGAAGCATTAAGGGATTTAAATAAAATAAAACTAGAAAAGGAGATTGCCTTGGAAGACGTCATAAAAGATTTTACGAGATTGGATAAAATTTTGCAGAGTTATGAATTTGAGCAAAACAACCTCATACAGATTCTGCTGGACATACAGGAACAATACAGGTGGCTGCCCAAACATGCCCTGCTGTATGTCAGCAGCAAAATGGATATACCGCTGAGCAGGGTTTACGGGATTGCTTCTTTTTATAAATTTCTCAATCTGGAGCCCCAGGGGAAGCATTCCATTCTGGTATGCACAGGCACGGCCTGCCATGTGCGGGGTTCGATGAATCTGCTGCAGAATATCGTGGATGTTTTGGGGGTAAAACCGGGAGATACCACCCAGGACCTAAGGTTTACGTTGGATACCGTAAACTGTTTGGGCTGCTGTGCATTGGGCCCGGTGGTAATGATTGGTGATGAATACTACAGCAATCCCTCTACCAAGCAATTGAAAAAAATTTTTAAAAACTTAGATTGATTGAAGGAAGTGATCATGATGAGCACCCCAACCAAAATACGCTCACTGGAGGATTTGCAGGCTGTTGCAAAAGATTCCCAGAAAAGCGGTACACAATCCATAACCATTTCGGTCTGTTCGGACACCAGCTGTCTTGCCTACAAATCGGGCCCGCTGCATGAAGCATTAAAACAGGAAATTGAAAAGAAAAAAGACAACAGGCTGGTCCTAAAATGCACCGGCTGCCATGGCTTTTGTGAAAGGGGCCCTGTGGTGATGGTATTTCCCCAGGGTTACTGTTACCTGAATGTGGCCGCCCAGGATGCAGCCGATATTGTGGAAAAGGCTTTGCAGGGCAAACCTGTGGAGCGGCTGCTGTATAAAAATGAAGACGGAAGCCTGGCCCAAACCAAAGAAGAGATCCCCTTTTATGCCCATCAGCAGATGGTGATTCTGGGAGACAACCCCAAGATTGATCCCAAAAGCATCCAGGACTATATCAATATGGGCGGATACCAGGCCCTGGCCAAGGTGCTTGCTGAGGCCAATCCCCAGAAGGTGATAGACCAGGTCAAAGAATCCGGCCTAAGGGGCCGTGGCGGCGGCGGTTTTCCCACTGGCCTGAAATGGGAATTTACCCGGAAAGCTGAAGGCAGCCCCAAATATGTGATTGTCAATGCAGATGAAGGGGACCCCGGCGCATTTATGGACCGGAGTATTTTAGACGGCAATCCCCACAGTGTAATCGAAGGACTGATGATCGGGGCTTATGCCATAGGGTCAAACCAGGGTTTTATTTATATCCGCCAGGAATATCCCCTGGCAGTAGAGATCATCAGGGAAGCGATTGCCCAAGCCAGAGAATACGGCCTGATTGGCCAAGACATCATGGGCAGCGGCTTTCATTTTGACTTAAAAGTGCACCGGGGAGCAGGGGCCTTTGTATCTGGTGAATCCAGTGCCCTTACCTCGGCAATTGAAGGCTTTGTGGGGGAACCCAGGCTCAAATACATCCATACTTCTGACAGCGGCCTGTGGGCCAAACCCACCAATCTAAACAATGTGGAGACCTGGGCCAATGTGCCCCTTATCATCAAAAATGGGCCCCAGTGGTTTAAAAAAATGGGCACTGAAGGAAGCAGCGGCACCAAAATATTTTCCCTGGTTGGAAAGGTCAACAACACCGGCCTGGTAGAGGTTCCCATGGGCATTACCCTGCGGGATATCATATTCAACATCGGCGGGGGAATAAAAGACGGCAAACAATTCAAAGCGGTGCAAACCGGAGGGCCTTCCGGAGGCGTATTGCCCGCTGAGCTGCTGGACCTGCCGGTTGATTTTGATGAGCTTGACAAGGCCGGCTCTATGATGGGCTCCGGGGGCATGATTGTTATGGATGAAACGTCCTGCATGGTCAATGTGGCCCACTATTTTGTCAAGTTTCTTGCCGATGAATCATGCGGCAAATGTGTGCCCTGCAGGGAAGGACTGCGGCAGATCCTTTATATTTACGACAGAATCATCTCTGGAAAAGCCAAAGAAGAAGACCTAAAACTTTTGGCGGATACGGCCATGCTGCTGGAGGAAGCGGCCTTATGTGCATTGGGAAGCACCGCCCCCAACATCATACTGTCCACCCTGAAATACTTCAGGGAAGAGTATGAAGCGCATATCTATTACCGAAGATGCCCGGCACTGGTATGCAAGCCCCTTATCAAATACCGCATCGATGAACAAAAATGTACAGGCTGCAGGGTCTGTGTGGACCCGTGTCCTGTGGACGCCATAAAGGGTACGCCTAAAAAACCCCATACCGTTGATCAGGCCCTGTGCACGCAGTGCGGCACATGTGAGCAGGTCTGCCCGGACAAGTTTTCAGCGGTATACAGGCAGACAGGGCTTGTGGAAGCCGAAAAGGTTAAAGTTAGCAATAATAAACAAAACTGAGGTGCAAAATGAGCAATAACGGCAACATAAATCTGGTTATAAACAATAAGACGGTGTCTGCCAGCAAAGGAGAAACTCTGCTGGATGTGGCCCAAAGAGAAGGTGTGGATATCCCCACCATCTGTCACCACCAGGCTTTAAAAGAGCATGGTTCCTGCAGACTGTGTATAGTAGAGATAAAAAGGAAGGCAAAGAGCAAGATTGTAGCCTCTTGCGCCTATCCTGCGGAAGAAGGTATTTCTGTGTACACCGACAGCCCCAAGGTGGAAAGTGTGCGGAAACAGCTGGTGGAACTGTACATGTCCATGTTTCCATTCATACCCGAGATCAAAGAACTGGCCCAAAAGTACGGTTTAAAACATACCCGGTATGTAAAGCAGAACGATTACTGCATTCTCTGCGGCTTATGCGTGCGCTATTGCGATGAAGTCAAGAAAAAGCATGCCATTGGTTTTGCAGGACGGGGCATTGAAAAGAAAGTTGCTTTTATGCCCGATTCAGCCTATTTTAAACACTGCGAGGCATGCATGGAGTGCGT
>PWYO01000050.1 GCA_003567835.1 Actinomycetota bacterium
AGGGGCCTCATTGTTTCCCCGCCCAAAGCGGGCAAGACCACCATTTTAAAAGAGATTGCCAACAGTGTTTCAGTCAATAATCCAGAAGTGCATATCATTGTCCTCCTGGTGGATGAGCGCCCTGAAGAGGTTACCGATATGGAAAGATCGGTAAAGGGTGAAGTCATATCTTCAACCTTTGATCAGCCTTCGGAAAATCACATAAAAGTGTCTGAGCTGGTGCTGCAGCGGGCAAAAAGGCTGGTTGAGCACGGCAGTGATGTGCTGATACTGCTGGACAGCATCACCAGGCTGGCCAGGGCTTACAACTTGACCATACCTGCCAGCGGCAGGGTACTGTCAGGAGGGGTTGATTCCACTGCTTTATTTCCTCCCAAAAGTTTTTTTGGGGCAGCAAGGAATATTGAATTCGGGGGGAGCCTAACCATACTGGCAACTGCACTCATTGAGACAGGAAGCCGCATGGACGATGTCATATTTGAGGAGTTTAAAGGCACGGGCAATATGGAGCTCAAACTGGACAGGACCCTTGCCGATAAAAGGATATTCCCGGCAATTGATATCACCAAGTCCGGTACCAGGAAAGAAGAGCTGCTTATGGACGATGAAGAAGCTTCGCTGGTATGGCGGCTGAGAAGGATTATTCATGAAAAAGAGCCCGAAGTGGCCATTGAACAGCTAATCGATTATGTCAAAAAGACCAAGACCAATCAGGATTTCCTCAATGCACTGAAGGCCAGCTTTCAAAATAATGCCAAAACATTATAGTCAATCTTTTACATTGGTGACTTACTGCATATTTTATGTTATCATTTCTCATTTGAGTCAATACTATATGAATTAAGAGGAGTTTTTATATGAAAAGCAAGATCCATCCAAAATACTTTGACTGCACAGTGACCTGCTCCTGCGGCAATACATTTCAAACCAGGTCCACACAAAATGAGCTGAGGGTAGAAATTTGTTCCAATTGTCACCCCTTTTATACTGGAAAACAGAAACTTGTAGATTCCGGGGGAAGGGTAGAGCGTTTCCAGAAGAGGCTGCATAAAAAGAAAAAGTAAGGCGTTCTATGGACAATCAAAACATGTTTGTTGGCCCGCAGGCCAGGATCAAGGCCGGTGATTGGCATGCCTGAAAGCTGTAAACAACAAATCGGAGGGCAGGCAGTCATAGAAGGTGTTATGATGAAGAGCAGGCATTTCTGGTCCGTGGCGGTGCGCAAGCCCAATCAGGAAATTTCTACTTCTCTGCATCATCTTAATCCTGCTTCAGATAAATACCCTTTTCTGGGCTGGGTTTTTATTCGAGGCATTGTCTCTCTGGTGGAGACGATGTCGCTGGGGTTTAAGGCTCTGGGACTTTCAGTCAATGAAGCGACCGAAGAAGAGGTTCAGTTCAGCAGAAAGGAAATGGCTATTTCCATTATTCTGGCCGTTGTTTTTGCAGTGGGGATTTTTTTTGTGCTGCCTACCTTGATTGGCAGAACATTCAGCGAACGTTTTCCCAGTGCTTTGATCTATAATTTGCTGGAAGGGCTGATCCGGATCGGCTTTTTTTTGGTGTATGTGGTGGTGATCTCTGCCATAAGGGATGTAAAAAGGCTTTTTCAGTATCACGGGGCGGAGCATAAAACCATCCAGGCCTATGAGATGGGCCAGGAACTGACTGTAGAAAATATCAAAAAATTCAGCAGGCTCCATGTTCGATGCGGCACCAGCTTTTTATTTATTGTGATGCTGGTGGCCATTTTTGTGTTTGCCCTGCTGGGCAAACCGCCCATGGCTTTGCGCATCCTGTCCCGGGTGTTATTGATTCCGGTGATTGCCGGTATTTCATTTGAGCTGATCAAGCTGGCCGGAAAATTCAGTCAAAACAGGGCGGTCAATGTGTTGTTTTTACCCGGGCTGCTTTTACAGAAACTGACCACCAGGGAGCCTGATGAGGGCCAGCTGGAAGTGGCTTCAAAGTCTTTCTTAAAGGTTTTGGAAGCGGAAGAACAATGGCAGAAGAACAAGGAACCATAGGATAGGAGTTTTTCCAATGGCCAAATTTATTAAAAAACTTGAAGTATATGAACAGAAATATCAAGCGCTTATGAAAAAGCTTTCCCAGCCTGAAATAAGCGCGGATCCTCAAAAGATCAAAGAATTCGGTAAAAAAGTTTCTGAAATTGAAGACATCGTGCATGCAGCCAAAGAGTACCGCGAGGCGGTTGATGCCATCTCTGAAGCCGAAGAGATGCTTCAAAAAGAGCAGGATGAAGAGATGAAGGATTTCCTAAAAGAGGAGCTGGAAAGCAATAAAAAAAAGCAGCAGAAGCTGGAAACAAGGATAAAAATGCTTCTTACCCCCAGGGATCCCAATGACAGCAAAAATGTCATTGTGGAGATCAGGGCCGGGGCCGGCGGCGATGAAGCTGCTCTTTTTGCCCAGGACCTGTACAGGATGTACACCAAGTTTGCAGACAACAAGGGGTTTTCCCATGAGGTTTTGGCCTCCAACGCGCTGGGCATCGGGGGGTTTAAAGAAATCATATTCAGCATCGAGGGCCGAAGGGTTTACGGGACCATGAAATATGAGTCCGGGGTGCACCGGGTGCAGAGAATCCCTGTAACCGAGTCCGGGGGAAGAATCCATACCTCCACGGCAACGGTCGCTGTGCTGCCCGAAGCGGAAGATGTTGAGGTTCGCATTGACCCTCAGGAGGTTCGGGTGGATGTATTCCGGTCCAGCGGGCCGGGGGGCCAATCGGTGAATACCACCGATTCTGCGGTACGGCTTACCCATGTACCCACCGGGCTTATTGTCAGCTGCCAGGATGAAAAATCCCAGCTCCGCAACAAAGAGAAAGCGTTCCGTATCCTGAGGGCCAGGTTAAAGGAGATCAAAGAACAGGAGCAGGTGGATGAGCAGACCAAAAACAGGCGGCTGCAGATCGGGAGCGGAGACAGGAGCGAAAGGATCCGCACCTATAACTATCCCCAGGGAA
>PWYO01000008.1 GCA_003567835.1 Actinomycetota bacterium
AGAATTCAAGAAGAATGCGGTCAAGTTGAGTTACTGTAAACGGCAAGTATTTTTGGACAAAAAACAGCAGATAATTTTGGACACTTTTTGATGTTATCCGGACACAGAAACACATTGCACTCAATGCACCTCTTCTACAATGTACGTTTCCCAGGGATGGAGAAAAAAGCGATGGTCCGGTGTCCAAACATGCCAATCATGGCTGAGTGCCACACGACATGGGATCATATGACCGCCAATCCTAAAGCGATACGTCTCGCCACAGTGTACCGAATACCTTTTGTTCGCCATGGTGACATACCAGCGGTCTTGGTCCTGGTCCTGGTCGTAGCGTAATGTAGCACGACCTGCCATTTTTCGACCCTCCTTCCGAGGATAGATGGGTCTTTCTCAGCGGCGTGATTCCCGCTCACAGGGTGAATTCGTCCCAGGCAAGGTCACGAAGTGCCTTTAGGGAAACCTTGTCTGGGACGGGTTCACCCTGTATACTACTCATCGCCGATGAAAGAAGACGCAGAGATGACGATTACTTTGAAGTCAAAATGCTGTTTCTATGATGCAACCGATAGCTCTCCCCTTGCATACTAAACAGATCACTATGGTGCACTAATCGATCAAGAATGGCGGTGGTAATCACCGGATCTCCCGTGAACTCGGGCCATTCATCAAACCCTTTGTTCGACGTAATTATCATAGACTTTTTCTCATAGAACTCTGCCACAATTTGAAAAAGCATGTTCGATTCTTGCTTAGTGATCGGAAGGAAGCCGATTTCGTCAACAATGGCTAAATCACTGGCGAGAAGGCGCTTTAGGCGCTGGCGGCTTTTCCGAAGCATTTCTTCCGTTTTGAGCAACTTGATCAGTTCGGCCATCGTAACAAACGATACTTTGTAACCAGAAGTCACCGCTGCGATTCCTAAAGCCACTGCTAAGTGCGTCTTCCCCACGCCAGGTGGGCCCAAAAAAACGACATTGTAGGCTCTTTCAATCCACTCGAAATCCAGCAATGATTGAAGCTGTCGTTTCGTAACGGATCGCTGAAATTGAAAATCGAAATCGTCGAGTGACGAGATGTACGGAAATCCGGCCTGTTTCAGCTGACTGGCGCATTTCTTTTCTTGCCGATGCTCGATCTCGCTCCGAAGAATTTTATCCAAGAACTCCAGGCAGGTCATATCCTGCTCCAACGCGGCCTCGGCCAAACGATCGAGCTGGGTCGTAGCGTGCTTCATCTGAAGCTTCTGCAAACGATCTTTCGTGTCCTGAAGGCTCATGTGCCAGCACCTGCCTTTAGTAACTCGGCATACACCTTAATGTCACGGACGCCAGCGGGTATCGCCAGATTCTTTGGCACTTGGCCACTCTTTACCGCCATTTCTGTGTTCTGGTCTGAGGAGTTAGACGCAAGGTATGCCACCATATCCTGCAAATCCACGGCGCTGTAGAGCTGGTTTTCGTGACAGAATCGAATGGCATGTTGCAAAACGTCCAAGGAGTAGGACTCGTTTAGCCGAAGAACCAAATGGAGTTGGTCTCGAATGTAGCGCCCTTTTTCTTCCTTGATGCGTACGAGAAATGGCTCAGCTTCGGCTATAGCACTGAGGGCTGTTAATGCTTGAGCATAAAGAGCTTCGATCTTTTCCGTGTAATCCCGCAGATGATTGCCGCTTTGAATTAACTTACCTTGCCCCAATGCAATGGAGTGCAGGGCTAGGCAGTCTTCGGTTCTCAGATCGATGATCCGCAATTGGTCTCCTTCGTGCTCTATTCGGACCTTTTTGCTTTTCTCGAACGTCCCTCTGGGGAGGGAATACCGATTGCTCTTGTACAAAATGGTATTGTCTTTTTGCACGGACCTTGTTACACTATCCGTAGGCAAGGGCTTGAAAGAGGGTACCGGCTGTAAGTATGGCTTTTCGAGGGCAAATACTTCTGCGGGTACCTTTTTTGTCGTTCCATGAACCTTCTGATTAGCGGTGCGCTCGAGCCATTCCAAGCAGGATTGGTTCCATGATAGCAAATCGGTAAAGGTTCGGTTCTTGGCGAATCCTCCCTTCAGATATTTGATGACGGCTTCGATACGACCCTTGCTCTCGGGATCACCTGCACGGCAAAGGTAGATACGAAACCCCATCTTTTGTCGAAACTGCTCAAACTGTTCGGTGTAAAAAATATCACCGAAGTTCTCCTTAATGACCATTAGGCGGTCTTGATCCATGACTATTTCTTTGGGAACTCCTTCGTAGAACTCAAAGCAGTGAAGGAACATTTCGACAAAACGACTGGCAGTTAAGGGTTGGTCCGACCATTCGCCAAATTTCTCTCTAGAGTGAGACAACACCGCTCCTAATGCATAAAGCTTGACCTTCCCGCCTCCGGCTCTATCCACCTTGGTTTCACCAAAATCGATTTGCATTTGCTGCCCCATGGGCGGATCTGCTACGGCAACATAGTCCCGATGGCGCTTAGGTTTGGGGATGTCATGTTTGTCTCGCAACATAGTGACGTAAGAGCGGATGGCCCTTTCTTTGGCAGACACTTGAAAGCCACGTTCCTTTAACCAATCCTCAATTTGCGCAGCAGAGAGATCAGGATGTTGACGAAGCCAACCCACGATTACTTTCTCGTGCACATCTAGTTTTCGAACTCGGGTCGATGCTCGGGAAAGAGTCTTCGTGTACTCCTCTGCATCGTCATCCCAGTATTTGTCGACCGTCTTTCGGTTGATCTCTAACCGACGGGCTACCTGACTCTTTTTCAGACCCATACTCTTGAGTTGTTGGATGTTGCTGTACATGTTCCACCTCACCATTGGCCACTCCCCCTTTTCCCAAATAATACCAGGAAATTGAGGAGAAAGCACTAGAGTATGTCCATTTTTATCTGCCGAAATTTGTCCGTTTCTGTTTGCCGAAATCTGTCCCTTTTATTATACCGCTAACACCATGCTTCGGTGCTTCTCCCGCTGATCAGATAAGTCCTG
>PWYO01000169.1 GCA_003567835.1 Actinomycetota bacterium
AAATGTAGGAAATGTATTCAGAAGGCCCCTTACGGTAAACTTTCCCAAGGAAAGGATTGTTATTCCCGAAGGAAGCAAGGGAATGATCCATATCAAATTGGATCTGGATACCTTGGAGATTATTTGTGAAGGCTGTGGACAATGTGCCGAGATTTGTCCGAAAAAATGCATCATCATAAAAAAAGACAAACAGGGCAAAGGCAGGCATATTGCTGATTTTGTATTTGATGCAGGAAGATGCACGTTCTGCGGCAACTGCATTGAAGCCTGTAGACTGAAGGCTATGGATATGTCTTATAAATATCAGCTTGCGGAACTGAACAGAAAAGACCTTTTATATGAAAAATTAGACTTAATCAGGCAAACCGATTATACAATCAAAGACTTCTGGTCAAAACAATGATCACCCAAAACATGGTTGAAATTTTAAAATTGTTCACATTGGCCGCAGCGGCTCTATTTTCTGTACTGGTCATAATGCTTGCGCCTGCAACCAAAAGGATTGCTTATTTTTTCTTCCTTTTGGTATTGGTCATCTTTTCCACCATCTTGTTTTTTTCAGGTGTTTTTGCTTTATTGGCAGGACCATTGTTTTTGCTGTTTTTTTTGCTTATCTACCTCTATGCTCATAATCAGAAAAGATTTTTGTCTGGTCAGCCAGAAAAAGAGTGCATGCATATGAAAAAAATCATCCCCGGAGCAGCTTTTTGCATCATAATCGGTTATTTGTTTTATTATTTTTCATTCGGTGCGCTGTACACTGCCCAAAGCGTTGAGCAGGTTACTTTAATGAATTTTACAGAAATTGCAAAAGAGTACTATACCAGTTATTTCCTAGTCACTGCTTTTGTATTAGGTTCCCTTTTTAGTACTTTTGTATGGATCATACTTGATATCAATAAGACAAGGAGATAGTTTGGGCCTGGTTATCATTATATACATCAGTTTTTTCATATTCTTGGCAGGCATGTTTAGCCTGATTAGCTGCCAAGGCATAATAAGAGCAGCCATTGGACTGCAGCTGCTCATATTTTCAGCCATGTTCAATTTTTTGGGATTTTCGTACCACCTTTATATTGGTTCAATGTGGGATAAAAGTTTTTTGATTATGGCATTGGTAGTCCTTTATTTATTGCTTTTTTGTATATTTTTTTATGCCTACAGCATATTAAAAAACAATCATCTGGTTCTGCTGGACCAGCTAAATTTTTTCGAATGGGATAGAAGTATGTGGTGGGGAGAAGATCATAGCTGATGGGGATTATAGAGTATATTATCAATCATATCGATCCCTTCTACGGGATTATAAGTATCGCAGGCGCAACCCTGGTGATAGTATTGTTTGGTCTTTCATCAACACCCGGGCTTAAAAAGCTAGCCATAACCATTTCTGCTGCCGGTATAGGGTTGGCCGCGTTTTTTTTCATTTACAGTTTTCTGACCAAAGGCATCTTTTCCACAGCCATCATTGCTTTTGATGCCCTGCATCTAACGGAGATCATCATTATCTTATTCATATCCATCAATATGCTTATTTTGCTTTCTATGAGCAAAATAAAAGAAGATCATTTCATCAAGATGGTTATTGTATTCATGTTTAGTATTGCTTCTTTTCTATTTCTGGTGCTGTCCAGGAATTTTCTGGCTGTATTCATTGCTCTAGCGCTTTTTATACTGGCCAATTTCCAGCTTGTTTCGGGGATGCAGAGCAAGGTAAACCCTGCTTATACCATCAAGTTTTTCTTAAATTCCTCCCTTGCTCTGCTTTTCTTGTTTTTAGGTTTTTCCTTTATGTATGCGGCAACCGATTTTAAAAACTTACAGCAGATTATGGAGTCGGGGGCCTTAGAGAATGCCTTTTATCCCATAAGCCTGGTATTTATTGCCGCGTCAGTTTTTCTGTATATGTTTTTATACCCCATGCATGGAAACTTTTTAAAACTGGCCAAACACAGCGAGAATCCTGTACTGCCTTTTGTCTTATTCTATTTTTTGCCGGCCGGCCTTATACTGATATTAAAATTCAGGACAATCATATTTCACTTTATGGCCCAAGGCAGCAGCAGCCTAGCCGGCGTGGTTCTAGGTTTTGCTGGCCTATCTGTTTTGGGTCCTGCTATTGGCGCTTTGTCTACAACCAGCTTAAAAAGGGTCATGGGCTTTGCTTTTTTATCTTTTATGGGTCTGGTGCCCCTGGCTTTTAGCCTGATACCCGGGGAGATGCTAAACATGAATGATTTGATGTGGATTATTCTGTTCAGCCTGATCAACCTGGTGGTTTGTTTTATGCCGGTATGGCTTATTACAGCCAGGCTCAAAGACACTATGGGCAGCCTCAAAGGATTGGTGTACACCAATCAATATGTGGGCATCAATTTGATTATTGCTCTGCTCGGCTGGATGGGAATGCTGGGTACTTCAGGTTTTCTGCTGCGGTATAATATGATAAAGCCTTTTTACCAATCCATCATAGAAGGGCGGCTGTGGACGTTAAACCCGGTACATATTGTCGGGCTTTTTGTATTGGTACTCTCATTTTTGCTGATTATGGCCATTGCCGTAAAATTGATTGTTGTGGTGGTATCCAGGCCTGCAAACCCTGCTGCAAAACCGTTTTTTGGATTAGCCTATCGCGGCTATATCACCGTGTTTACCATCATCTTAGTGGCGCTGGGCATCCTGGGGCTGTTTCAAATATTCGGCCTGCCTATTTTCCCGGGTTTTGACCTGACCCGACTTGATTTTTTAGCCTTGCCGTCTTAAGCTTTATTTTGCAATGGAACAAGCACCAAAGACATTCAATATTAAACATTTGCTGATCATCATCCTTGTCCTGGTCATCATACTGGGTATTGTTTTAAGCATTACCCAATTCACCCTTAGAAAAGAATATGAGCCGCCTACTGCACTTGCAGAGATTCTCCCTCGGTACAGGCTGCTGGATCTGGATTATATGGATATACAGGGCATGGACCAGCAGCGCATAGAAGTGGCAAAAAAAATCGTAGAAGGGGCAAAAGAGCAGTTGAAAATAGAAGCAAAAAATATCCTGCTGGATCCTGATGAACCCAATTACTACCAGGATGGCGATCCGCCCCAGAATTTAGCTGTGGGCCCAGATATTATTGCCAGGGCCTACAAGCATGCTGGGTATGACTTGAGGCAGCTGGTACATGAAGATATCGTAGAAAACTTTGATCAGTACCCCCTTCGGCAAATATGGGGGCAGCAATATGCGGATCCCAATATTGACTACAGGCGGATACAAAACCTGGAAATTTTTTTCGAACGCAATGCCCGGGCGCTTACGCCCCACTTTGAGCCTTCGGATAGAGCAAACCTGGATCAGTGGCTGCCTGGTGATGTGGTCTTTTTTGATATGAGCAGGGACGGGTTTACCGATAGTGTGGGTATCATATCGGATGAAACCACTAGGGCGGGTATACCCAAGGTGATCTTCAACCATACTTTTCCCGGTTTTACCTGCCAGGAGAACATATTGGCCCAGGAGCATATAACCGGCCATTACCGGTACCCCCCATAACTGCCATAACGGTTTTATCATTATTGCCAGCCAGCATTCTTTTTTTATAAACCTGTATGCAGGCATGATCCCAAAGCGTATTGGGTCATGCAAATTTGGATTCCTGAACGCCTGCATAGCTTGGGTGTTTTCAGCCAACGCTTTTGACCGCAGCAGCAAGTCCAGCTATCCATCATCTGAACATCGTGGATTGGATGTGCATGGGCCCGAGGCAGTTTATTCACTGTTTTACATATGACAAGTAATCTGTAAAATAGACATACACATTAAAATAACCCATGGATGCCATGGTCCAGAAGAAAAAAGCATATAGAAGAAAGGCAGCATTATTATTATGGGCAGTAGCTGCCGCCATGCTGCTGCAATTGATGGTGCCCGCAAAACTGGATGCGGTAACTTTAAGGGAGCTTGGTGAAAGGATTTCCAAGCTAAGCAGCGAAGAAGAAGTTTTGCTGGAGGATATCATTGCTTCAGAAGCTGAAGTGCGCATCAAGCAGGAGCAAATTCAATCTCACAATGCGGATCTTCAGGTTTTTGAGGAGCAGCTTTCAGACCTTTACCGCAAGAGAGAAGAATTGGAGGCCAGCATAACTGAGCGCCAGAGCCTGCTGGTAGACAGGATGGTCCACACATACAAATACGGCAATGATGAAGTTACCAAATTCATACTGTCGGCAAGGAACCTAAACGAAGTGGTCAACAATCTTTACTTGTATAGAAATATTATGCAAAGGGATGCACAGCTTATCGAAGGCTACAGGCATGATAAAGAGCAGTATAACCGTATTTCCAGGCAGTCTGAGGAAAAGAAAAGTGAAATTGAAGATCTTAAACAGCAGATTATCATAGAGGAAGAACAGCTTCAGAGAAGTATAGCCAGAAATAAAATGCTTTTAGAACAGGTAAAAAGTGAACGGACAGAAGTCCAGAGCCTGCTGGCAGAGATCAAAAGCAGGATTGCTGCCATACAGCCGCCGGGACTCAATTTAATCGGAGAATGGGAAATGGTGGCCACCGCCTACTATTCCGGAGGGGGCCCCTTATGCGGGGATGGCATAACCGCCATTGGGCTGCGGGTTAGACACGGCATTGTCGCAGTAGATCCCCGGGTTATACCTCTTGGGACCCGATTGTATATACCCGGTTATGGGGAAGCACTGGCTGCGGATACGGGTGGCGCCATAAAGGGAAATAAGATTGATTTAGCATTTGAATCACTAGCAGAATGTTACCGCTTTGGGCGCAGAAGAATCCGTGTTTACCTGGTTGAGGATTAAACCATTTTTAATAGTTTGGACAGGGCCTTAAAATCTTCGGTGTATTTTTCCTGACTGACTTTCTTTTTTTTAATGACATCATGGGGACTGTAGAAGGGGACCAGCTTAAAGGAAGGATTTTCAAACACCCGCATATGTATATCATTGATATCTTGGTATTGTTTGTCCATTGAAAAAAACCTGTCCAGTATAATATTGGAGACCTTAAGACCCAAAGAGACAATAATGTGCGGGGTGGTAATGGAAATCTCTTCAATGAAATAGGGGACACAGTTTTTCACATATTCTTGCTTGGGCTTGATGGTATCGCCTTCTCGGGGGACGCATTTTATCATATAGGTAAGATAGGTATCTTTTTCAAGGCTGAGCCCAACGTCTTCGATCATTGTTCTCAAAAAAGTTCCTGATGGATCGCCGCTGTAAGGTTTACCGGTCTTTTCTGCGCCCATTGGGGTGGGGTAATAGCCAATGATGATGATTTTGGCACTGGGTGCGCCAATACCCGGTACCGGTTGTTTTCTTGATTTTACAAGTTCACTGCATTTTTTACATCCCTTAACATGCTCGTGTAGCTGTACTAAACTCTCTTTGGAACTTATTGGCATTTATTTCTTCTAACGTTTATTATGTGCTTACTATAGTACTTATTAAGGGTAATCAAGTCAAGTAAAAATGAAAGGCATCCAAGTGTTTTTTATTTCTGTTAATAAAATTTCTTTAATTTTTAACCTTTTCTGTTATGATAATAGCCAAGTCTCCTGCTTCGTCATGAAGCAATAGGAAATTATTAAGAAACAAAAGGAGTAGCAAATGGCAAAATACCAAGATCTGGCGGACGCGATCATCGCAGGTGACAATGTCAAAAGCAAGGAAGTCACCCAGGAACTGGTAGACTCAGGCATTGACGCCCAGGAAATCTTAAATGAGGGCCTGGTAGCGGGCATGAATGTGGTGGGAAAAAGGTTTAAGGCCAATGAAATGTATATCCCCGAGGTGCTTATCGCAGCCAGGGCCATGCATGCGGCCATGGACATCCTAAAACCACTGTTAAGCGAGTCCGGGGCCCAGTCCAAGGGCACTATCCTGGTAGGCACGGTCCAGGGAGACCTGCATGATATAGGCAAAAACCTGGTGTGCATGATGCTGGAAGGCGGCGGTTTTAATGTTGTAGATATCGGTGTGGATGTGCCCAATGACAAGTTTGTAGAAGAAGTAAAGAAAAATAATGTGAAGGTATTGGGCCTTTCAGCGCTTCTGACCACCACCATGCCGGTGATGAAAGAGGTTATTGAAGCCCTGCAGTCGGACAGCGAGACCAAGGATGTCAAGGTGGTAGTGGGCGGCGCTCCGCTTACCCAGGAATACGCAGATTCTATTGGTGCGGCAGGTTACGCACCCGATGCTTCAAGTGCGGTTGATGTGGTAGAAGAGCTTTTAAGCAGCTAAGGACAGCTGGTAATAGGGATATTAAATTAGAAGTGTCTATTTGGTTTTAGACACTTCTAATTTTTTATAGGTTCTTACTTCAATTTGGCAAAAAGATTGGCCATCTCAATTGCGCTCAAGGCCGCTTCCCATCCTTTGTTGCCCATCCTGGTTCCAGCTCTCTCTATGGCCTGCTCTAAGGTATCCGGGGTTATGACCCCAAAAGATATGGGCAGCTTGAAATCCAAGCTTACCTGGGCAATGCCCTTAATGGTTTCATTGGCGATATACTGATGATGCTCGGTACCCCCTTTTATAACCGCCCCCAGGCAAATTAAGGCATCGTATTTGCCCGATGCAGCCATGATTTTTACGGTAGGGGGCATTTCAAATGCGCCAGGCACCCATATGGTTTCGATGTTTTGGTCAGGGCAGTTATGCCTGGTCAGGCAGTCCAGGGCCCCATCCAGCAGCTTAGACGTAATGAATTCATTAAAACGGCTGGCAATGATTCCCATCCTCAATGAAGATCCATCCAGATTTCCTTCAATTTTTTTCATATGTTTCCTTCCCTAATCTAATAAATGGTTTAATTTGGTTTTTTTGGCATCCAGGTAACGGCGGTTGCTGCAATTGGGCTGCATTTTTATGGGCACTCTTTTGGTTATGGTAAGCCCGTACCCTTGCAGCCCTACGATTTTCCTGGGGTTATTGGTCATCAGGTGCAGTGAGCTAAGCCCCAGGTCTGCTAGAATCTGGGCGCCCAGCCCGTAATCTCTGAGGTCCGCGTCAAATCCCAGCTTAAGATTTGCTTCCACTGTATCCAGGCCCTGATCCTGAAGTTCATATGCTTTCATCTTATTGCATAGTCCGATCCCTCTTCCTTCCTGCGCCATGTACAGCAATACCCCCCGGCCTTTTTTATTGATCATCTCCAAAGCCCTGCCCAATTGCTGGCCGCAGTCGCAACGCTGGGAACCAAATGTATCACCGGTGAGGCATTGGGAATGCACCCGGACCAATACATCATTCTTGCCGTTTACCTCTCCCTTTACCAGGGCAATATGGGTCTCTTGATCCAATTTTGAACGGTAGGTCACTGCTTTGAATTTGCCCCATTTTGTAGGAAGCAGTGCTTCGGATACCTTTTCTATCAGTTTTTCTTTCCTTTTCCTGTACCGGATCAGCTCTTCAATGGTAAGAATGTTGAGCTCATATTTTTGGGCGATGTGTATGAGGTCTTGAAGCAGGGCGACCTCGCCTTCTTCATTGATTACTTCACAGATCACCCCTGCTGGATACAAGCCGCAAGCTTTGGACAGATCGACCGCAGACTCTGTATGGCCTGCTCTGATCAGTACGCCCCCCGGATTGGCTCTGAGGGGGAATATGTGTCCAGGCATATTAAAACTGCCTGGTTTGGTTTCCGGATCCACAAAACGCTGAATGGTGGCTGCCCGGTGTTTAGCGGAAACGCCAGTTCCTGATACATGTTTGGTATCAATAGAAACAGCAAAAGAAGCCAAATGCGGAGGTCTTTCATGTTCACTGATCATCATAGGGATTTTCAGCGCATCAAGCCTTTCTTTGGTGCAGGGGAGGCATATCAAGCTTTTGCCGTGCGTCATCATAAAATTGACCGAACCGGGGGTAGCTAGTTCAGCGGCTTGATAGAAGACGCCTTCATTCTTTTCAGAGCGGTCATCTACGATGATCATGATTGTACCCTTTTTGATTTCCGGTATGGCTTCTTCGATTTTGGAAAAATAGGTCTTATTTAATGAATCCATATTTTTTTAATTTCTCCTCCAATGCCTGATCTTGGTTTGCATGCCCCATATAATTGGCGATGTAGCGGGCGATAATGTCTATTTCAAGATTAACCCTGCTTCCACTGGTTTTGTTACAAAGATTGGTTGTATGGTACGTGTGGGGAATCACAGCAACGCCAAACCAGCTGCTGCTTTTTTCTGAAACTGTAAGGCTGATTCCATCCACTGCCAAAGAGCCTCTTAGGGCAATCAAGGGGCTGTATTTTCGGTCCAGGCTTATCAATATACGGAAAGCCTCTCCCTTATTTTCGATTTTGGTGATCGGGGCCATGGTATCGATATGGCCGGTGACCATATGGCCCCCCATCCTGTCACCCAAGCAAAGTGCAGGCTCAAGGTTGACCTCAGAACCGGGCTTGATGCTGCCCAGGGTGGTATTTTTGAGGGTTTGATAGGTTGCATAGGCTTCAAACCCCTGATCGTGTTTACTGTTGACAGTAAGGCAGCATCCGTCAACAGCAATCGAATCTCCGATTGCCACCGCTGCATGCAGCCCGGGGCAGGCAATAGCCAAATTGCGCCCCTCCGGACGGTCTGAAATTTGGCTAATTTTTCCTGTTTGCTGAATGATTCCTGTAAACATGTTTCCTCGGATATGCGGTTAACATTAGGTCATTTCCAATTCTTTTTATATCGGCAAAATCAACCAAGTAACTCTGGCTCATTTTTTCCACCCCCAAGTCTGCAAACACACTCAAACCCGAGCCTCCTATAATCAGGGGACCAAAAAACACAATCAGTTTATCAATGGCTCCTTGTTTGAAGAAAGCGGTATTCAGGGCGGGGCCTGATTCCAGCAGGGCGGCGGTTATGCCATATTTTTGATAAAGCACGGAAAGGGCTTGCTTGATATCCACCCGGTTATCGCGGCAGGGCACTTTTTCAACCAAGGCCCCCCTTTGCTGAAGGGTACCAATTTTATTCTGGTCGCTGCTTGCGGTCAACAGGATGGTCTCCACCTTGTCAAGGGTTTTGGCAATATGGGAATCGAGCCCTATACGGAGATGCGTGTCAAAAATTGCCCGGTAAAAATTTTTCAGCCGTCCCTGTTTAAGGTTGGTATCCTCTAATGGTTGGCGAGGGTAGAGATAGGGATTGTCGGCAGCCACTGTGCCTATGCCTGTAATTAAGCACCCGGCATCTTTCCTTAACTTTTGTACCAATTTTCTCGAAGATGGAGAGGTAATCCATTTGGAATCCCTGCATGAGGTCGCTGTTTTTCCATCCAGGCTTAGGGCCATCTTAGATATTACAAAAGGAAGACCGGTTTTCATATTCTTAAAGAATTCTTCATTCTGCAGGGCTACCTCTTGGGCAAAAAGCCCTTCCTTTACTTGGATATTGGCATCCCTCAGCTTTTTTATGCCTTGGCCATGGATGTTTGGATTGGGGTCTCTGGAGCCGATGACCACTTCGGCAAAACCGTATTGTATCAATTGGTCTACACAAGGCGGCGTCCTGCCATAAACCGTGCAGGGTTCCAGGGTCACAACCATTTTGGATCCTGAAAGCGGCTGCCCTGCTGCTTTGATAGCAGCAATTTCAGCATGGTCAGTGCCGGCTTTTTTATGGTATCCTGTGGATATAATTTGTCCGTCCTTTACGATCACTGCGCCCACCAGGGGATTGGGCCTGGTAGCCTTACCTGCTTTGCGGGCAAGGTCTAAGGCAAGGCGCATATACTTTTTGTCATCTTCTGTAAACGCATCCATAATGAAAAAAACCACAGAGAAAATCTGTGGCCAAATCGGTAAAATCAATCCATTTTCTCCCATCCAGACTTTCACTGTCGGTCTTAGAATTACACTAAGTCAGCCTTTATTGCAAAGGGTTGCAGACTTTTACTGCCGGTAAGGAATTTCACCTGTCCTTGAAAATATACACATTGTCAAATATACCATTAAACGAATAATGATTATATCAGAAAAAACCCTTTTTACAATCAAATTTAATTTTGTTTCCAATTCCAGCACAATTGATTAGAATATATAAGACGGAGTGCTTTTTAAAAAGACATCAATGGGTATATATGCAGAAAATAATGTTAAAGCATCATAGCCTGAATGCGGAAATGACGGCCTGGCCAGGAACCGAAAAGAAGGAGAGTAAAAACCAGTTGGACACCCCTGCAGTTTCTGCAAAAGTTTTTCCTGGTATTGCCAAACCCCTAAAAAGGTTCTTTTATTATTACCGGTTCTGTATTCAGACAACCCAAGCAAGTGCCGCCGTCCGTCCACTGGGGGGTGGATGTTGAAAAAAAAGCCAGTCAAAATTGCACCTTCCATACTAAACTGTAATTTTTTTAATCTCTCTGGTCAGATCAGGGAGATTGAGAAAGCAGGGGCAGACATGCTTCACCTGGATATTATGGACGGTCATTATGTACCCAATATTTCCATTGGCCCCCAAGTGGTAAAAAGCCTCAAACAGAACACAGGTCTTTTTTTTGATGTTCATCTTATGGTCAGCAACCCTGACAGGATGCTGGATCCTTTTATAGAAAGCGGAGCGGATCTGATCACCGTACATGCAGAAACCTGCACGCATCTGCACCGGACGCTTTCCCATATAAAAAGTGCTGGGCTTAAAGCGGGTATTGCGCTGAATCCCGCCACCCCCTTGTGTGTGCTGGAACATGTTTTAGGGCTTGCTGATCTTGTTTTGATTATGACTGTTAATCCCGGGTTCGGCGGCCAGGAATTTATACCGTCCATGGTTGCAAAGATCGAAGCGCTTCAAACCATGATCCAAAACTACCAGTATGCCCATGATGGCGCCAAAAATATTGAGATTGAAGTAGACGGAGGCATTGATACAGGCACTGCCCGCAAAGTAGTGGGGGCAGGGGCAACAATTCTGGTCATGGGTACTGCGGTTTGCCATGCAGAGAGCATACCCAAGTTCATTGCCAAAATCAGGCGCCTGGTATAAGCCGGACAAGCTTATACGTGCCCAGGCCTGTTTGGCCCAAAACAGCTTTTTTATCTAAGCCATGCCGGGTTTTTTCGGTGTAAGCTGCCTTCATGCTTCTGCCGAATAACAGGGGATCCCCTGCCAGCCCGGGCAAGGTCTCAACTTGGACGGGCAATGTCCAGAAAAGATCCATATTGGTCAAAAACAGGGGTTTTCTCTGATGGTTTGTCTGGGTGGGTACGGCATAGTCAATATGTGGGGGGCTCGGATACAAACCGGACAGCCGGAAAGTCTTTTTGGCTGGCATGGTTATCAGGTTTTCCCACACAGCCAATTGCGGCCTGCACGCTATTCTTTGAGATTTCTTGAAACCCCGTGCAACAGATCGCCAATCCTTTCCAAATGAAGGATGATGTCTGAAAAAACCACCCCTGAAAGGGGCATGCAGCGCCCTTTCTGGAGCCTTTCCAAGTGGCTGGCCCTGATATCTTTGACGATTTTATCAATCCCTTCCTCAATACGGTCACACTCCATTAGCGCCTGCTGGTCGTCGTTTTCCATACCCTGAAGCAATGTGTCAAACATATGGTCTACTTTATTAAAAGCTGCCATCAGGTCATCCTTGGCCACATCAGAAAAACTCATTTTGTTTTCCTCTTTGACCTGGACCAAATAGAGCATGCTTTCACAGTGGTCTGCAGCTCTTTCCAAGTCATAAGCCATGTGTAGAAACCGGGTTAGCTTATTGGAAAGGGTTTTATTCAATGATCTCTGAGAAATCTTGGTCAGGTACCTGATAATATCTTCCGTAATGCTGTCTACTGCTGTTTCCCGGTCTAAAAGCTTGACTTCAACGGTCTCCTTGCTTTCATGCAGCCGTTTCCTGGTAAGGTTTAGCATTTCTGCAGTGATTTTGGTGACCCTGGTAAGCTCTCTTTTGGCCTGGTCCAAAGCGATGACCGGGGTCTGGATCAGCCGGTTATCCAAAAACAGGGCATTTTTATTTACCGTGATGTCTTTGCCCGGGAAAATCTTGGTTACGGTTCTAGCAAAAAGGCCCAGGGCAGGAAAAAGTATGATGGTGGTAATCAGATTAAACCCGGTATGAATATTGGCAATCTGCCGGGGCACACTCGCTCCCGTAAAGGCGATGATCATGTCCTGCAGGCCAAACACATAAAGAAGCAGCATAAATATGATGGTGCCCACAATATTAAACATCAGATGGGAAAAAGCGGTCCTTTTGGCAGTAATGGTGGTTTTAAAAGAAGAAATCAGTGCAGTTGAGCAGGTCCCTATATTATCGCCAAGCAGTATGGGAATGGCTGCCTCTATGGGCAAAAGCCCCTGGCTGGCAAGGGCTATCATGAGCCCGATGGTTGCTGAACTGCTCTGCAGGAGGGTGGTGAGGGCAATGCCTGCTATAATGCCTAAAAATGGATTTCTGCTAAACAGTAAAAGGAATTCTTCGAAAGCCACATTTCCCCGCAATGGCGCCATGGCCTCTTTCATGATGCCCATGCCCAAAAAAAGCAAACCCATGCCAATGACAGTCATGCCAATGTTTTTGTATCTTTTTCTCTTTCCAAAAAAATATAAGCAGAACCCCAGGATGAGCAGGGGGAAGGTAATCAATTCCACCCGAAAAGAAATAATCTGGGCTGTTATTGTGGTGCCGATATTGGCGCCCATGATGATGCCAATGGCCTGATTGAGGTTTAGAAGGCCGGCATTAACAAAGCCCACAGTCATAACCGAGGTGGCGCTGCTGCTTTGAATGAGTATGGTGGTAAAAAGGCCGATAAGCAGGGTAGACCAAGATTTTTTGGCTAAGAAATTTATAATGGTTTTGAGCTTATTGGATGTAACCTTTTGAAGGCTGTTGCTAAGTCTGTTTAAGCCGAAAATAAATAAAGATAATCCGGCCAAAACTTCTAATATGATCCAAAAATACATATAGTGCCAAAAGAAAAGCTTGATTATAAAATACTAGAGTAATCATAAGGGAGTTTACCAAAAATTTCCATACACAAAAAGAATTTTTAGAAATTTCTTCATGCTAAATTATAATGTTTTTACCATCATGGCTTTCTGTCATATAATACATCATGTAAATCAATCAATG
>PWYO01000316.1 GCA_003567835.1 Actinomycetota bacterium
CAATTAGGATGGGTGCATGAGAAAAGAATGGAAAGGGGGAAGACCTAAGTTTAGACAGCCTTTCAAGTCTTTTGGGACGGGAAAGAAGCCAGGCTAAAAAAAGTTATATAATATGGAGAAAAGCGGACACCCAATCTGGTTTTTAGCGGACACCCAATCTGGTTTTTAGCGGACACAAAGTCCATCCATAAATCCCAAAAAATAGCTAAAATACTCCTATCTGATAAACAGAATAGATGGGAGTGCAAGATGAAGAAAAAGAGGGTTAGTATGGACAAGATAAGGGAAGTTCTAAGACTCCATGAGATGGATATGGGGGTAAGGAAAATTTCAGATGTGCTGTCAATATCAAAAACAGCGGCAAGCGAATACATACAAGAACTTAAGGCCTCTAATTTAAGCTACCAGGAAGTGCTCAAGCTAACTGACAGCCAGCTGTATGAGATCTTGAGAGGGCAAAAGGAAAAATCGGAAAGATACAGACAGCTCAAAGACTACTTTCCCTACTTTGCCAAAGATCTTAAAAGAAGAGGAGTGACCTTAAAGCGGCTCTGGGAAGAGTATATAGCCAAAAACCCACATGGATACAGTTACGCACAGGCCTGCTGGCATTACCGCATATGGAGCCAGGCATCAAGGGTTACCATGCACATGGAGCATAAGGCAGGGGATAAAACCTTTGCTGACTTTGCCGGCGAGACGGTTGACATCATAGATTGTAAAACAGGAGAGATAAACAAGGCAGAGATATTTGTCTCCATCCTGGGGGCAAGCCAGTACTCCTATGTGGAGGCTACCAAGTCACAGAAAAAAGAGGACTGGATACAGGCAAATGAGAATGCCTTCCATTATTTTGGGGGCGTAACCGCAGCCATAGTGCCGGACCAGTTCAAATCAGCAGTATCTAAACCCTGCAAGTATGAGCCAAAGATAAACCCTGCCTATGAGGACTTTGCCAGGCATTACGGTACCGTAATATATCCCGCCCGCCAGCGAAAACCTCTGGATAAGGCCCTGGCCGAAGGACTGGTAAGATTGGTTTATCAGAGGATACTTGCCCCCATAAGGGATGAGACCTTCTACTCCTTGGCTGAACTAAACGAAAGGATATTTCCTCTTAACGAAAAACACAACCACATCCCCTTCCAGAGGCTTAAAATAAGCAGATACCAGCTTTTTTTGGAGGTGGAAAAGGATGCGCTCTCTCCTCTTCCCGCCACCAGGTATGAGCTTAAAGATTTTGCTTATCCTACAGTGGGCCCAAACTATCACGTATACCTGTCTGAGGACGCCCACTACTACAGTGTCCCGTTTAAGACGGGCAGGAAAAAAGTAAAGCTAATCTATTCGACCTCTGCGGTGGAAATCTATTCTAACAACCGCCGTATTGCGGCCCACAGAAGGGATAGGACCAGGGGAGGATATTCCACCAATAAGGATCACATGCCTTCTGCCCACCGCTATTACGCAGAGTGGAACCCCCAAAGGATTACCAGCTGGGCGGCCAAGGTAGGCCCCAATGTCAAAAAACTGGTAGAGTGTGTGCTTTTGTCCAAAAGCTATCCCGAGCAGGGTTACCGTTCCTCTATAGGCATCATTAACCTGGCTAAAAAATACGGGCAGGAGAGGGTGGATAAGGCCTGCACCAGAGCGCTTTGCTTTAAGCTATACAACTACAGAGCTGTAAAAAACATACTGGATAAAGGGCTTGAGGCCCTGGAGGAAGAAAAGACAGATGAGGCCGGGCTTCCTTTCCATGAAAATATCAGAGGAGCCCAATACTACAACTTAAATTAGGGAAAGGATAGTGATGAACAACAGCCAGACCATAGATAAAATGAAGCAGATGAAGCTATACGGCATGGCAAGAGCCATGGAATCAGCCCTGGATATGGGCTTGGCCGATATTACCCTGGATGAATTTATAGCCCATCTGGTGGATGCCGAATACGATGACCGGCATAACCGGAGGCTTTCCCGGCTGATAAAGAATGCCAAGTTCAGATACACAGCATCCTTTGAGGAGATAGACTTTAACGTAGAGAGGAACCTGTCCAAAAACATGTTTTTGAGGTTTTCAGACTGCAGCTTCATAAAGGATAGGAAAAGTATCATCATAACCGGGCCTACGGGTACCGGCAAAAGTTTTGCAGCCTCTGCACTGGGAAACCAGGCTTGCGTATATGGGTACAGGACCCTCTATTTTAATGCCCAGAAGCTTTTTTCGACCCTTAAGCTGGCCAAGGCTGACGGAAGCTACATAAGCCGGGTGCAGAAGATAGAGAAAGCCAGTCTCATCATTTTAGATGACTTTGGGCTGCAGAAGCTTGATACCGCCTCCAGGCTAATCTTTTTAGAAATACTGGAGGACAGGCATGGGCTCTCTTCTACAGTTATCACCAGCCAGCTTCCGGTAGCCTCCTGGCATGAGATCATAGGAGATGCTACCATAGCCGATGCCATATGTGACCGCATCATAAATACCTCATACAGGATAGAGCTAAAAGGTGGTTCACTTAGAAAGAAATATGGAAAGGAGGATGGCATGAAGAGCTAAATTTGTTGACAGGATCTTTCCACTATCTGTATAGTGGAATCAGGAGATATGGATGGGTTGGTTTAGTGTTCTTTAATATAGTTTTTGCTGTCCGTTAAAAACCAGAACCGGTGTCCGCTTAAAACCAGAACCGGTGTCCGATTTCACCAGAATATTTAGCATAGGTTTGCGGTATGAATTAGGCTCATAAATAGGTCCAACACATAGGCCCCATAGTAGGATTTAAAAAACAGTGCGTTCTTTCCTTGTGAAGGATAGTCTTCATTGGTGATATAATCGTATAAATAGTCATATTTGTATACGATGGAGACATATCATATGAAATGGATTAGAAAGAAAAGGTATCTTATTTTCAGGGTGAATAAAGGACTAATTTGTTGTTATCAATATCGTCTAGTCCGGGGACCC
>PWYO01000051.1 GCA_003567835.1 Actinomycetota bacterium
TAATATTAAGGAATATAGAGCTAAATTTGATATGACACAGGATGATCTAGCCAAGATCATTGGTGTAAGGAGAGAGACTATTGGTAATTTGGAGAATGGGAGATACAATCCATCTTTGAAAATAGCGATGGATATTGCTGAAGTTTTCGGTTGCATGGTAGAAGACATATTTGAATTTGTAAACAATGATAACAACTATGGAAAATAGGTGAGATTTCCTTGTTAATAAAATGCTATAAAGTGATTTTACTTTTGGAACACGAAAAGAAAAGGAGAATAAGAGTTATGAATATCAAAGTGAAAAAACATTAGGAAGTCCAATTGCAATAGTATTAGGTCTTGCAATAGGACAATTAGTTCCTTTCTTTATAATGCCAACGCCTACCTGGATGGTTGTTGATAAAATATGGTTTGGTCTTGGGATAGGTGTTGGAATTTCTGGGCTTCTAGTAGTAATTATTAACCATATCATTAAGAGAAGATATTTTTCTAAATAGCGAAATGAAATATCAGTGAAGCTAATCGATTATAAATCAATGTGTATAGATATGTATTCTAGACAAGCTATTGTTTGAAAAGGAAGGTAATGTTAATGAATAAATATTCAATTATACTGAAAATAGTATTTGCAGTAGCCATAGGTCTGTTGGTTGGAAGACTAGTTACACCTTTGTTTGGCTTGGAATCACCGTGGACAAGTTTCGCAATAAGTACGGGCATAACAATTACTTTGTTAATCATTATTGAAGGCATAACGAGTAAATTGGCAACTGGTAGGACAAAAATTGTTCCCATAGGTGAAATTAAAAATCTTCAAAAAGTTAAAAAGAGTGAAATTCGGGAAGCGACATTCGTTTTAGCAGATGCATTTAAAGAAGATCCGCTGTTTAAAGCAATATTTGGGGATGCTATTAAGAATTCATATAAGTATACCTTTTTTGCTAAGTTTATGCTTAGATATTGTCACAAATACGGTGTTGTCTACGCTTCTTCAGAAAATTTTGAAGGAATCATGGCTATAACTCAAGATGAATATACCTATATGATTTTGTGGCGCATGATTAGAAGTGGCAGTATTTTTCCATTTCTTGGAATTGGGTTTAAATCATTTATGATGGCAGCAAGCGCACTCGGTCCTATTGATGTGGTTAGAAAAAAACACATGAAAAATAAGTCTTTTGCCTATTTGCAAATTATAGGCGTAGCTTCAGAAAATCAAGGAAAAGGACATGGAGGGAAATTACTTAAAGAGCTCACAGCTATGACAGATGAAGCCAAACTTCCAATTTATTTGGAAACAGAAACAGAAAGTAATGTTCGTTTTTACGAGCGGTATGGGTTTAAGACACTTGAAGAAATGAACTTACCAGTTATTAATCAACCAATGTGGGCAATGCTACGGGAGGTTAATGCCGATATATAATATTTTTGATAAACAGGTGGTAAACCCCGGAAGACAAATTGAACTTGCTGCAGCAAGAGGTTTAGCTGTTTTATTTATGATTGCTGTTCACGTTTTAAGAAGTTTTTCAAACGAAATAGTTATAAACTCTTTGGGTAAAATTGTAAGTTGCGATAAACAAGTAAATTTCGCAGAGGTTGGCGCTAAAGCTAAAGCCTTAATTGAAACAACAAATGCAGGTATGCCTGTACCGGAAGGTATTGTCTTGTCCGTATCGTTCTTCAAAGAATGGCTTTATGAGATAAAAGCGTCTAAGGTATGGAAAGTAATGCTTCTGGATGTAACGAAAGATTATTGTGATCAAGTAAAATATTTAGCAGAAGGCAAAAGGTTTGCAGAAGGATAAAAACGAATTTTTAAAGAGAAAATAAAAGCTTTAAATGGCGAAGACTTGTTTTGGCCGCCTAATATGTCCAAAAAAACATCCGCACCCCCCTTTTTTGCAAAAAATTTCCCCCAGGCACCAGTGGGGAATTTTATCCGCTATTTAAGCGAACAGGCCCATTATTTTATACTAATGAATCATCCCATAATTTCACCTCCATTTATCAAAGCAAGCACGGGGAATATCTTTGACTTGTCTAGATCTTTAAAAGAGATAGGATATCTATCTATTCGGGCAGTGTAATTTTTTTGAAAAGCTCAGGAGCAGCTCTTTGAAAATCAGTTAGATTAAGCGTAAGTATTTTATCTGCATCGCATTTCTTGGCAGCAAAAAGAAGAAGTCCGTCATAGGATGCGCCCCCTGCGATCCCGTTGGAAGCAAGATCACCCAGCAGTTCCGTATAGTCGTTTTCTTGATATGTAATGATTTTAAAACAGCAGACAATATTTTCTTTGATCATAGTGGATGCAAGCTTCGGGCTTACACGCGGGCTAACAGGAAGTGATGTTAAAACAGAATAAGATTCAAGCAGTGAATGTCCCGAAATGATCCCTGTAATTTCTTTTCTTTTTACTTTTTGAACCCATGGGATGCATTGCCTGTGCCTGGGATGGGCAAGGACAAATGCTGCTATCAATACTGAAGTGTCAAAAAATACTTTCATTAATCCAGTCCCTTTACTATTTTTCTGATCCTTTCTTGTCTGTTCCGGTCTATGAAGTCTGAAAATTCTTCTAAGGGTTCCGAGCACAGCACCATGATGCCACTGTCTTCTTTTACGATAGGTTTCAAGCTGTTCGGGATCATAAAAATCCCATTGTCTCGCTTCTCCAAGTATACTTCGGTATCGGTTTTGATCCCTAAAGCCTGCCTCATTTTTTTGGGTATCACTACCCTTCCGAACCTATCCACCTTGGTCTTTGATCGCATTGCCGTATTTTCCCTCACAGAAAAGTTTTATATTGCTACTATTGCCATTATATTATGGTTTATGGCAATGGTCAATGGCAAAACTATTTACCCTTTGATCCAGACATAACAGCGTTGTTCTTTGACTATAAGCTAAGAAGAGCAGCAGTCTATTGGAGCGTGATTGATAAAAATTAGACTGAA
>PWYO01000212.1 GCA_003567835.1 Actinomycetota bacterium
AAGCACTGTTTGCAAAAACGCACTTTATCTTTTACCTCCAGCAGTGATTTTGCAAACAGCTCAATATCGTTTTTGGGCAGTTTCAGCAGATGGAAAACAATCCTTCTGGCTGTTTTGGGTCCAATGGAAGGCAGTTTTCGGAACTCATTGATGAGATTTTCAACGCTTTTCATATAGATTGCCATACGCTCAGCCTAAAACATGCCCGGGATATTCATTCCCCCGGTAACCTCAGCCATTCTGGTTTGCATTTCTTGTTTTGACTGGGCAATGGCATCGTTTATGGCCACCAGGACCATATCTTCAATCATATCCAGGTCCTGGCTGTCCACCATCTCCCTGTCAATTTTTACCTCTAAGACTTCCTGTTCCCCATTTACTTTGGCTTTGACCGCTCCTCCGCCTGCAGAAGCCTGAAATTCGGCCTCTTTGAGCTCCTGTTGGATTTTTTGCATTTTTTTCTGCATCATTTTGGCTTGTTTCATCATGTTTCCATAATTAAAACTCAATTTTTACTCCTTTATTTCGAATTTTTCTTTTAGATAAGCGTAAATATCTGAGGACTGGCCGCTTTCTTTCACCATGTTCTGCGGGACATCTTCTGTTGTAAAATCATTGTTTTGGCTGTCCAGGGCAATGGTTTTATGTGTTTTTTCTTTTTCGGTTTCAAAGTGGATGCGGTATTGTGTGCCGCTAACCTGTTTTAGGGCTTTGGCTATGAGATCCTTGTTGTTCTTTTTGCTGAGCTGGTCCTTGTGCCAACTCTTTTTTGGGTCCAGGTAAAAATAAAGCGTATTGCCGTCACAACGATAGGCACTGATTTCGGCAAACATGGCATGCACTGATATTTTGGATTTTTTAACCAAATTGCAAATTTTTAACCAGTTTTTCTCTATGCTGCCATTGGCAGCAGCTGCATCTTTTTGGATATTTTCCGGCGGCGCAGGATGTTTGTTGGAATCAGGGGAAGCCGGTTTTTTGGATTGTTTGATGCTTTTTGGCAATGGGTCCTGCTGCAATTGGCCGCTGCTGGGCTGAAGGGTCAAAATCAGGGTGGTCTTAAATAAGGTGGCCGCACCCTCGCTGTTTTTCATTTGCTTGTAAAGATCGCCGTAGGCCTGGATCAAGAACATAAGGTCTGTTTTGGCCGCTTTTTTGGCTTGCGCCTGATACCGTTTTTGAAAGGTTTCAGGCATTTCCACAATTTCCTGGGGCTGGTCATAATGTTGGAAAATATACAGATGATAGAGATGGTCTAAAAACTCCTGGATAAAAACTTCTAGATTCTGATTGCCTGCAAAAATATTATGGGCAAAAAGAAGCCCTTTTTTAACATCCCGGCCCATCAGGATGTCTGCAAACTGGAAAAGAAGCTCGTAATCAACCACACCCAAAAGGGAGGTCACATCTTCTACGGTTATTTGATCCTGCTCAAAAGAAGCCAGCTGCTCCAGTATCCCATCCGCATCCCTTAAACTGCCTTTGGCATACTTGGCAATAATATCCAGTGCATCATCATCTACGCCAATGTGTTCTGCAGCAGATATTTTTTTCAGTTTTTTCCCAATATCTTCAACGGAGATGGGGAAAAAATCAAACCGCTGGCATCGGGACATAATAGTTGGCAGCACCTTTTGGGGTTCCGTGGTGGCCATGATAAACATAATATGGGGCGGCGGTTCTTCCAGGACTTTAAGCAGGGCATTAAATGCGGATGTGGAAAGCATATGCACCTCATCGACAATGTAAATCTTTTTTTTCAATGCACTGGGTATATACTTTGCTTTTTCCCGCAGTTCCCTGATATGCTCCACACCATTATTGGAGGCCGCATCGATTTCCAGGATATCCACATTGGTGCCATTGGTAATGCTTTTGCAGTTTTCACATTGATTGCAGGGGTTTGGGGTGGGACCCTGGGCACAATTGACGGCTTTGGCCAGTATACGGGCAGCGGAAGTCTTGCCGGTTCCCCGGGGGCCGCAAAACATATAGGAATGGGCCAGCCTGCCTGCAGCAATGGCATTCTTCAATGTTTTTACCGCATACTTCTGGCCAATGATCTGGTCAAAATCCTGCGGCCTCCATTTTCTGTAAAAAGAAATATAAGCCATGGTCCTCCTCAAAGCCGTGCCGCGGCATTCGATTTAGGCCAATAGGTGCCCTTTATGCAGTTTGCTCCAGCCAGGTTTCCTTATGGCACCCGGAGTATTTTGCTTACCGCTGCTTCCTCTCGGATCTGACGGGGTTTGCAACTCTCCGCCGCATAAGACCCGGCCTTCATCACCACTTACATAAAGTCAAACCCTACTGGCTTAAACCTCAATACCGCTGATCAGCCTCACTGTAGCGGATTGTGAGTACAGGGCACCGCTAGCTCCCCGCCTAGCACGGCCTCATTGATTATATAAAATAAATGGGAAAAAATAAAATTGCTTTTCGAGCCCGGTATTACTCATTTCGCCCCATTCACATCCTTTATAACCGGCAAAAACAGGGTGTTTAAGCTTTTATTCTGCCTGTGCATGGACTCATAAATAAAATGATTTTAGGCAAAAAAGGGTTCTTTTGGGGGCCGGGCAGGCATAAAATCAAGGCAGGTCCTTCATGGAAAGCGCGATTCTTTTCCTTTCCCTGTCGATACCGATAATCTTGACCTTCACTTTTTGGTGGATTTGAACCACATCGCCGATGTTTTTTACAAACTGATGGGAAAGCTCTGAAATATGGATCAGGCCATCATTTTTTATGCCTACATCCACAAAAGCACCGAAATTGGTGATATTGGTTACCATACCTATTAAAGTCATGCCTTCCCTTAAGTCTCCAATAGAACGGATATCCTGCTTAAAAGCAATTTCATCCACCTTTTTACGGGGATCTCTGCCCGGCTTGGCCAGTTCCTGGACCATATCGCGCAAAGTAGGAAGGCCTATTTTTTTATCTGTATACCGGGACA
>PWYO01000166.1 GCA_003567835.1 Actinomycetota bacterium
CAAAATATCACCCTACCCTCAATGAAGACTTTATGAGTTTTTCATCACATATTTCTTCATTGCATATTTCTTCAACAAATTTGCCTTCAAACATGGTTATCACCCGGTCACAGTTGCTGATAAGCTCTTCATTGCTGCTGGCATACAGGATGACGGTGGTCCCCCCCTGGGCCAAATCGTTTACCAGCCTGTACAGGTCGCTTTTTGCCTGGATATCAATCCCCTTGGCAGGGTCGTTTAAAAGCAGAATCCTGGACTCAAACTGCAGCCATCTTCCAAAAACTACTTTTTGCTGGTTGCCTCCGCTCAAGTTTTCCACCAGTAAATTTGTATTGGGGGGAGAAAGGGACACCTGGTCTATAATGTCATTGGTTTGCTGCTGAAGTTTGCTTTGTTTGATCAAAAAACCTTCTTTTTTATGAGAAAACTTAGGATATATAATATTTTCAAAAACAGAATGGGAAAGAAAAAGCCCATCTCTTTGCCGGTCTCCGGGCACCAAAAAGATGCCGCTGCCTATGGCTTCATTGGGATGCTTGAACCGCACCAGCTTTCCGCCCAAATGGACCTTGCCTCCGGTGGGACGCAAAACACCGGCAATGAGCAGCAAAAGCTCCTCCTGTCCCTGACCGTTGAGCCCACCCAATCCAATAATCTCCCCTTTCTTGGCTTCCAGGTTGATCCCTTTAAGCTTGTCTTCAAAAGAAATGTTGTTTAGCGCAAGGGTGGTATCTGCCTTGCTGAAATCTTTCTTTTTCTTTTTTTGGGCAGTAAATGTCTTCTCGGAACCCAAAAACAAGGGGACAATGAGTTTTTCTTCCCTGGGCTGTTTGCTGAAATCCAAACTGCCCGCAGTCTGGCCGTTGCGAAACACGTAGACCAGATCACATAATTCGGTTACCTCCCACAAACGGTGGGAAATAAATACGATAAATACATTTTGTTTTTTAAGCGCCTGGATCTTTTTAAACAGTTTTTCTACCTGGAAGTACTCCAGGGCCGCTGTAGGCTCATCCAGTATAAGCAGGCGGGGATTCTGGGAAAGGGCTTTGACAATCTCTACCACCTGCATCTGGCTGGGGGTTAGATTGCCCACCTTCTCATGGATGGAAATGGCCTCGGGGCTCAAGTCGTCTAATATCTTTTTGGCATTGTCCCGGGCAAATCGGTTGTCAAAGAAGATCTTTTTGGACCTTTTTTCATGGCCCAGATTAATATTTTCCCAAACACTCAGTTCCGGTATCAGGCTTAAATTCTGATGGACCAATACAATGCCGTGTTTTTTGGCATCCATGGGAGAATTGATCTCAGCCTGTTTGCCGTCTATGAACACCTGGCCCTGATCTCTTTTGATAAGGCCGGCGCATATCCGGGCAAATGTAGTTTTACCCGACCCGTTGGCCCCTACCAAACCGCATATCTTGGGGCCGTCAATATGAATATTTCCATTGCTTAAGGCAACTACACCTTCAAATTTTTTAACGATATGCTTTGCTTCAAATGATTTCATGCATCCATCCTTAGTCGATTGGTTTGGGAGAGGCGGCATAGCCAGCTATGCCGCCTTCCTCCTGGTTTCTTTTAAGTCCCTAACCTATTCGAATAAGGCATCAAGGTCTGCCTGGGATGGCCAATCATCAATATAATCGGCAATACCCCTGGTGGCAATATGGGCGTCATAGATGGCATCCATGGTATCATTGTCAAATTCTGGGCCAAGCTCTACTCTGGCTTCTCTTGGTCCTGCATTCCAGAAGTCTTCGGTAATCTCTTGTCCTTGCAGCATACGCAAGCCTACACCCAGGGCATAATTGATGGTAAACCCGGGAGCATTGGCAACAGCATATGATTCAAAGCCTTCAGAATCCCTGAGGGCCATCCACTCATCCATAAAGGGAATCATCCCTTCACCATTCATGATAGGAGTGGGCCTGCCGGCAGCTTCAAAAGCCTGCAGCACACCAAGGCACATGCCGTCCTGGGACATCACGCCGTCAATCTCTGGGAAAGAAGCCAAGACGGAAGCCATGGCTGTCTGGGCAGTAGAGGGATCCCAGTCTCCATTGACCCTGGTCAAAAGGTTTAGGCCGGGATTGGCTTCTATGACCTGGTCCACAGCAATATCTCTTTCGGTATTGGCAGGAGAGCCGTCATAACCGCTCATATATACCACATCGCCTTCTCCATCAAGTCTTTGGGCTACATAATTGGCCAATTTGGTCATCCAGCCAATCTGGTCGGGGACAATCTGGTAGGCAATGTCGCTGGTAACATCCTGGTCAAATACAAATACCAGTATGCCTCTTTCATTGGCTTCTTCGATCACCGGGTTGAGCGCGCCTTGGGAGTTGGGGTTAATCAGCAGCAGGTCCACGCCGCTGTCTATAAGCATCCTGATCTGGGATATCTGGGTATCTACATCAAAGCCGGCATGCTGGATGATGAGGTCATCGACCAGCCCTTGCCCCTTGTAGTATTCCACTTCCTGTACCAGCGCTGCAGTCATCTGTGTCCTCCAGCTGTGGGTAATCAGGCCGTTGCTTAAGCCAACTGTAAATGTTTCCGCTTCTTCGGCAACAGGTTCTTCTGCCGGGGCGCAAGAGGCGAACGTTAAGCTGACTGCTAAAATGACTGCCGCTGCAGCAATCAACAGGGTTTTAAACTTCATGTTTTATTCCTTTGCTCTGTTTTTAATAATACTCGTTTTTTTTTTGGCAATTTATGTAAAAAATCCCAATTAATATACATACGGTTTAATTGGAATGATTTGCTGCTTGATTCAGCATATTTGTCAAAATAGATCCGCTGGTTCTCTGGTAAAAAAATGTACAGGAACGTTCATAGAATTTTGCTGCAAATTCATACTTTCTATATTTCCTATAAAATTATAGGCAGTAACCCTGTTTTTGTCAAAAATAATTCAGTTGGGGTTTGCCTGCTTTTCCAGCTGCCTGG
>PWYO01000090.1 GCA_003567835.1 Actinomycetota bacterium
ATTTGACATATTAATTAATAATAGTATACTTTGAAAATATACTGTTTTTTTACAATATGTGTATATAAAAAAATGGGCCAAAACATTAACTTACTTTGGAAGTATTATAAGGAAAATGATGATCCAGGCAGCCGCAATAAGTTAATTTCCTACTATGCCCCCTTTGTGAAGACCATTGTCCATAAAATCTACTGCACCTTGCCCAATGCTGTAGAATCCTCTGAGCTGGAAAGCTATGCCAATTTGGGGCTCATGGATGCTATGGAAAAATTTGACTATAAAAGGGGCATCAAGTTTGAGACCTATGCCAGCATCCGGGTAAGAGGGGCCATCATGGACGGAATACGCAAACAGGACTGGCTTCCCCGTTCTTTAAGAAATGAAGAAAAGAAACTCCAAAAAGAACAGGAACAAGCCTCTGGGAACGGCAGCCTAAAAAAAAACCACGCAAATTATGTTTTGATGTCCCTGGATGATCCCCAATTCAGCCAAAACAACAATTTCAATAAACAGGAATACCAAAACATCGAAGAGGAAAGCCTGCTGATTAACACCCCAGATTTTGCCGATAAGGTCGAAAACAAAATCTGTATCAAAACAGCAGTAAAAGCGCTCAACCGCCAGGAGAGAAAGGTCATTTACCTCTATTATTTCAAAGGCCGAACCTTCAAGGAAATCGGCGCCATGATGTCGGTTACCGAGTCCAGGGTCTCCCAGATCCACAAAAAGTCCCTCAAAAAGCTTAAAAACAGTATGGGAGAATTTTTTAAATAAATACCCTATCTGATGATCTCATTTTTTATCCACACATCATTTAAGATTTATCCATTCTCACCCGATAATACTATTAGAAGAAAAAAATATTTGGATAAGAAGACTTGATCAAAGGGATTTACTTAACCGCTTCAGGGATGAATGTGGACCAAAAGAGAATGGATGTCTTATCCAGCAACTTAGCCAATATCGGTTCCACCGGCTATAAGAGGAAGGATATTAATTTTACCGCATACAGGGATATGCTGGTAGATAACCTGGGAAACCGGCGGCATCTGGGGTCCCTGCCCCAAGGGCTTATTATCCACAACTTCAGCCTGAACATGGACAATGGGGCCACCAAGCACACCCAAAACCCCTTTGATTTTGCCTTAAACGACCTTCATTTCTTTACACTGGAAGACGAGGAGGGCCGCCAGCTATTGACCAGAAACGGCTCTTTTGCGCTGGATGAACAGAATTTTCTGGTCAACCAGGACGGCCACCGGGTATTGGGGGAAGGAGGGGCCATAAACATTGCGGACACCCAAGCATTCGAAGTGGACCAGGAGGGCAATATTACCTTAGACGGTCAATTTTTGGACCGTTTCCAGATTACTTCTGTGGCCCATGCGGGAGATCTTATGGTCACCAACACCCCCTACTACTTGTTAAGAGAAGGGGCCCAGCCGCCGGAGGAAGGCCAAATTGAGGTCAAACAAGGTTTTTTAGAACAATCGAATGTCAACGGCATTGCCCTGATGACCGAGATGATTTCGGTGATGCGCTCCTATGAAGCAAACCAGCGGGCCGTACAATTGCAGGACGAAGCCCTTTCCAGGACCGTCAACCAGGTAGGCAAAACCAATATTTAAGCGGAGGAAAATATGAACAGCTTATATGCCGCATCCATGGGCATGATCAACCAGCAGATGAATGTGGATGTCATATCCAATAATCTGGCCAATATCAATACCCCCGGCTTTAAAAAAAGTGAGCTGAATTTCAAAGATTTCTATTACCATGACATGGGCATGGGGGGCAATATCAACCTCATGGTCGGCCAGGGCTCCAAAGTGGCCGGTGTGAGCAGAATTCATTCCCAGGGAACGCTTACCGAAAGCACCAACCCCCTGGATTTGGCCATTGAAGGGGAAGGATTTTTCCAGATCCAGCTGCCGGACGGCACAGTGGGCTATACCCGCGACGGGTCCTTTCGATTGGACGGGGAAGGCAATGTGGTCACCGTGGAAGGCTATTTTTTGCAGCCGCCTATCCATATAGGGGGCCAGTACAGCGATATTATGGTAGACAATGCGGGCAATGTATCCATTATGCCCCTGGACGGGGACCAGCCCCAGGAAGTAGGCCAGATTACACTGGCCCGTTTTGCCAATCCTGCAGGGCTTCAAAATATATCGGGAAGCATTTATACCCAGACCGCGGTCTCCGGGGTCCCGGTGCAGGCAGCCGGCGGAGACGGGGCAGGCATCATCCGGCAGGGCTACAGGGAAATGGCCAATGTCAATGTCATCGAAGAGATGGTAAGCCTCATTGCTGCCCAGCGGGCCTATGAGATTAACTCCAAGGCGGTAAGAACCGCCGACGAGATGATGGGCATCAGGAACAATCTAAGGTAGGTGGCGCATGGCTATTGAAAAAATCGGGCTTGGCCCGGATGAGTCAGAAAAAACCCAGTCTCCTGTAAAAGAAGAGGACCTGCGCTTCAGCAGGGATCTGCAGAAAGCAGCAGGGGAATTTGAGAAGGTGCTGCTAAAGTATATGGTGGACCAGATGTTTGCCTCTGTGGAAAGCCTGGCTGGGGGCCACAGCTATGAACGGTCCCTGTGGCAGGACCATTTTACGGCTGAACTGGCTTCCAGCATATCAGAGAACACCTCCCTGGGCATAAGCGAAGCCATATACAGCCAGCTTACCCGCCAGATAACCGGGCCCGAGCCTGAACAAAAAACCGAACAAACAGGAGAAGAGGATGCAAGTCCTGATTAAAGAGCTCATCGAATGCTTGGACCAAGAGATTGATGCCTACAGGCATATACTCAACCTTATTTCCCAGGAAAAAGAGCTGCTGGTGCAAAACAGGGAAGAAGATCTGGAGCGCCTGCTCCTGGACCTTGACGAGCAGGTCAAAAAAGCCCGGTACCTGGAGACAGACCGGGTCAAGATCACCAAACGCATGGGCGTGGCCAATGAAGGCACCACCTGGTTTGCCTCAGAGAAACAAATGGAGGCGTTTGCGGGAAAAGAAATGGCAGCCCAGATTACAGAAAGGATTGAAAAAATCAAAGGACTGGTATTAAAGATCAGCGAAATCAATAACAATAATGTGTTTTTAATCAACCAGGGCAGAAAAAATATCAAGGCCTTTTTTGACCTTATTTTAAAGCAGCATGACAGCCGGACCTATACCAATAATGGGAAAATCGGCAGCAAGTTCCAGAAAAATATCCTGCTGGACAAAAGGCTTTAGGGAGAATTATGAGCTCATCTTTTTTTGGATTTAATATCGGAGTCAGGGCGCTTACCACCAGCCAGCGGGCCCTGGAGGTCATCGGCCATAATATTGCCAATATCAATACCCCCGGCCACAGCCGCCAGGAAGCGGTGGTGCGCACCACCCAGCCTGAAGGCACCCCCGCCATTAACCGGGGCATTACCCCCGGCCAGGTAGGCTCCGGGGTACAGGTGGCCGAGATCCGCAGGCTCCATGATGCCTATATCGAAAGGCAGCTCAACCAGGAATACCACAATATGGGCAAATGGGAGACCAGCTTGACCGTATTTGAGCAGGTTGAGGGCATCTTTGCTGAGCCCACCGAACACGGGCTTCGGGCCATGATGGATGCCTACTGGAATTCCTGGCAGGCCCTGGAAAGCAGCCCCGAGGACTATTCGGTGCGAAAAAACCTGGCGGAGAATGCCAAGAGCCTTACCAACCATATGAAAAGCATTTACGGCAAACTGCAGTCCTACCGCAAGGAGCTGGACCTGGAAGTGGCCACCAAGGTGGCTGCGGTAAACAACTACACCCACCAGATCAAGGAGCTGAACCACCTTATTAAGTCGGTTTCCATCAGCGGGGACAACCCCAATGACCTTCTGGACCGCAGGGACGCCCTCATAGGAGAGCTGAGCAAAATCATCCAGGTGGATATGCGCAGCAATCAGCACAATATGGTGGATATCTTTCTGGGGGGCACCGCCCTGGTACGCGGTGAGGCAAGCTTTGACCTGGAAGCGGCACTGTCCCCAGAGACCGGTTTTAACCAGGTGCGCTGGGCGGGAAGCGAAAGGGAAGCCCAGATTACCAATGGCCAGCTGTATGCCCTGGTCAATTTTCGGGATGACTATATCCAGGAGACCCTAGACACGCTGGATCAGATGGCCGCCGCCTTCATTGAGCAGACCAATACCCTGCACCGGGAAGGCTATGGACTGGACGGCGAGGCCACCGGCTATGATTTTTTCACGGGCACAGGGGTGGCCGATATCGATGTGGTCAGCGAAGTCTACCACAATATCCAGCTTATTGCCGCAGCCGGCACGCCCCAGGCGCCGGGAGACAATGCCGCCGCCCAAAGCATCCTGGCTTTGAGGGGCCAGAAACTCATGGAAGAAGGCAGCACCACCATAGATGAATATTATAATAATATGATGGTTAAAATGGGCATTGAGTTTCAGCAGTGCATGCGGGAGCATGAGAACTCCAACCTGCTGATTAACAAAATCGATATGCGCAGGGAGAGCGTGTCCGGCATCTCTCTGGACCAGGAGCTGGTCAACATGGTCAAGTTCCAGCATTCCTACAATGCCGCAGCCAGGATCATCAATACCATGGACCAGCTGTTTGAGACCATTATCCGGGATATGGGCCGATAGGAGGGCGTGATGAAGATTACATACAACAGTTTGATTAATTCAGTCAACAACAGCATGCAGTCCAACCTGCGTAAGCTGCAGGACCTGCAGCAAAAGCTCTCATCGGGAAAAAAGATCAATGCCCCTTCCGATGACCCCATTGTGGCTGCCCGCCTCAATATCTTTAAAACCCAAAAAAGCCAGTATGAGCAGTATATCAACACCATTGATTATGCCCAAAGCTGGCTGGAGCGCACCGAAAACAGTGTCAACCAGATCAACGGCACCATGCAGGCCCTGCGGGATATCTGCATTCAGGCAGGCAGTGATGCCTTAAGTGAGGACGGCAGGCATTCCCTGTACCTGGAAGCAGAGCAGCTCTACCAGAAGCTTTTAAGCGACGCCAATGGCCAGCATCTGGGCAATTACCTGTTTGCGGGGCTTAAAACCACCCAGGCCCCCTTTGGGGTAAGCGAGGGCACGGTTTCCTATGCCGGAGACCAGGGGGCCATGGTCCGGGGCATCTCCTTTGAATCGGATATGGCCATCAACATCGACGGGGCCCGGCTGTTTAATATGGACCATGCGGTATCCGAAGACCCGGATGTGTTTGCCATCATAGAGGATCTGATGCAGGCGCTCCAGGACAATGACCCAGAGCCGGTAACCGGAGAGATTTTAGAGCAGCTGGACCGGGCTTCAGCCAATATACTCAATATCTACTCCGAGATCGGGGCCCGGGTCAACCGGCTGGACATGACCCGCCAGCAGCATGAAAATGCACTTTTGGGTCTGGAAAAAAACATTTCTGTCAATGAAGACATCGATATTGCCGAGGTGATCATGGAGCTGCGCAAGGCGGAGATGGTGTATATGACCTCCCTGGACGTGGCTGGGCGTATCTTTCCCCCCAGCCTGCTTGATTATTTAAGATAATGCTTTATTATGGAAAAAGATAAAAGAGGTAATAAAAGATGAACATCCATACAGAAAGATTCGGGCAGGTCAAGGTGCCCGATGATAAAATCATCAAAATTGACGGCGGGGTTATCGGTTTTGAGGATAAGACCCGGTTTATATTGCTTGATTTTTTGGAAAAATCCCCGCTCAAGTGGCTGCAGTCCACCGAAGATGGGGCCCTGGCCTTTGTGGTCTGCGATCCCTGGCATTTTTTCAAAGACTATGATCCGGATATCAGCGCAGAGGATAAAAAAGAGATCAATCTTGGTTCCCAGGATGACCTGGTGCTTTTGACCATTGCCACCGTTCCAGCGGATATCAGCCAGACCAGCTTGAATCTTTTAAGCCCTATTATCATCAATATGGACAAGATGGCCGCAAAACAGATCATCCTCTATGACAGCGCCTATACCACCAAGCATAAGGTATTTCGGACCATCAAGGTCAACAATAAAGAACTGGCCAAAAATAATAGCAAAAAAAGCAATTCCCTATAATCTATGTTGGTACTCACCCGAAAAATCAATGAAAGCATCATCATCGAAGAAGACATCAAGATCAAAATCCTGGAAGTCAAGGGCGAGAAGGTAAAAATCGGCATCATCGCCCCCAAGCACCTTACCATCCTCAGGGATGAACTGTACCAGGAAGTCTCCCAGCAGAACAAAAAAGCCTCCGATATCAGCGACAAGAGCCTAAAAGAGCTTTTCAAAAACATCTAAATTCCCCCAAACCTTAAAGTCCGGCCCCCATTTATCCGATATAAGTAAGTGAAGGCAAAAAAAATGAAAGGAGGCCAAACCTATGCACATACGGCCCTTAGGGCAGTGGCCGGGCCTTGTAGCCACTACAAAACACACAAGGCAGGGGCAAGGATGCCTAAAACTTATCATCATTTCAAGGAAGAAAGGAACACATAATGTCACTTAGAATTAACCAAAACATAGGGGCTCTGATCGCCAACAGGAACTTGCGGGTAACCAATGAAGCCCGTTCCAAGTCCCTGGAAAGGCTCTCTTCAGGGCTTCGTATCAACCGGGCCTCAGATGATGCCGCAGGACTGGGCATATCTGAAAAGCTACGGGCACAGATCAGAGGTCTTGGGCAGGCCCAGCGGAATGCCCAGGACGGCATATCCTTAATCCAGACCGCTGAAGGGGCGCTGACCGAAGTATCCGGCCTGCTCATAAGGGCCAGGGAGCTGGCGGTGCAGGCGGCTAATGACTCCATTACCGATGATGACCGGGCCAATATCACCAATGAGGTGCAGCAGATCTTATCAGAGATTGACCGGATTGCGGAGACCACCGAGTTTAATACCAAGCAGCTTCTTACCGGAGAGGCGGTAAGCGCTGACCTTCAATCTGTAGATAATGACAGCATACTAGGCGAAATGTCTATTGCTACTGCAGATGTTGTAGAAGATGCCCAATATGTGGTCAATTTATCTACTACCCAAGTGGCTACTGTAGATGCAACCTTTCAAACTTCAGGTGACAGCATACTTGGCACTATGTCTGTTGATGATTCAGCTGTTGTAGAAGATGCCCAATATGTGGTCAATTTATCTACTACCCAAGTGGCTACTGTAAATGCAGAAATAGGGACAATTACGGATAGTAGTAATATACTAGCTGGCGATCAGGCAGTTGTTGCTACTTCAGCGGATGTACAGACCGGAACTTATACAATAGAAATTACAGCCTATAATGCTACAAACGATTGGACATGGTCTGTAGAAGATGCTGAAGGAGTTACAGTCACTGGTGACCAAGGTACGACTGAAGTTACTCATGGAGGCATAACCTTTACCTTGGCAGCTGATCCAGGAGCTACAGGGACAGCAACGGTAACAGCAAGCGAGCAAGAAGATGCCTGGGACCGTGTTGACTGGGCAATAGAAAGAGATGGTGCAACATCGATAGCTTCCGGAGAAGATCTTGCTAGTGGTGGTGTTGACCAGGTACATGAAGGCATACAGTTTGTCATATTAGATAGCGGCGTTGGAGGCCAGGAAGCAATCATTGACACTACCGCCCAAGAAGATGCCTGGGACCGTGTTGACTGGGAAATAGAAAGAGATGGTACAATATCGATAGATTCCGGAGAAGATCTTGCTAGTGGTGGTGTTGACCAGGTATATGAAGGTATACAGTTTGTCATATTGGATAGCGGCGCTGGAGGACAGAGTGCAACCATTGACGCTACAGCAGAAGGTATTGGCGACCAGGACTTCAGCTTCCATATCGGCGCCAATGCCAACCAGACCACTCAGGTGTCCATTGGTGCTATGGATACCCAAAACTTGGATATCTTTGGAATAGATGTATCCGATGTGGAGGGAGCCAATCAAGCCATTGAGATGCTGGATGTGGCCATAAACTCTGTTGCCAGCCAGCGATCTTCACTGGGTGCGGTACAGAACCGGCTGGAGCATACCATCAACAACCTGGAAGTGGCCTCAGAGAACCTGTCTGCTTCAGAATCCAGGATCCGGGATGTGGACATGGCCCATGAGATGACCAACTATACCCGAAACCAGATCATGCTGCAGGCGGGCACAGCCATGCTGGCCCAGGCCAATATGTCACCGCAGATGGTGCTGCAGCTGTTGGGCTAGTTTTCAATCTGGCTATATAGATCAAAGGGGGAAACCTTCACCGGTTTCCCCCTTTTTGTTTACTTAATCCTGTAATCTTCCGATACATATTATAAAGCCAATACCATGGAGTGATACAATGGACTACAAGGACCATAAGGGAGACATACAGGAAAGTTTGAAGAGATCCAAGTCTGTTTCCAAGCCCTTCAAGGCCGGGGCCCTGGCCTTACTCAAAAAAAAGGACTATCCCAAGCTGGCAGAATTATGCTACCGTTATCTATTAAAGAATGCCGACTTTGAAGCGGGCAGGCTGCTTCTTTACACGCTGCTGGAGCTGAAGCAGTTTAAGCTGGCCCGTCTTTTGGCAGAAAGCCTTTTAAAGACCAAAGGCCTGCACAGGACTTATGCCCAGAAGCTGGACACAGTTTTAGATCAGCTTAAAAAAGAAAAGGATGCCCCTGTGGACCCTGCATACGCCTATATCCAGGCGCTTTTGGGCCAGGGGGGCCAAGCCACTGTTTCTTTGTGCATGATTGTAAAAGATGAGCAGGACCAGCTGCCCAAGTGCCT
Source organism: Actinomycetota bacterium (assembly GCA_003567835.1). Taxonomy (GTDB): domain Bacteria; phylum Actinomycetota; class Humimicrobiia; order Humimicrobiales; family Humimicrobiaceae; genus Halolacustris; species Halolacustris primus. The sequence continues at coordinate 8,765 of PWYO01000090.1, forward strand.
GGAGAGCGCCAAACCGGTGGTCTCCCAGATGGTGGTGGTGGATACCGGCTCCAAAGATGCCACCAAGGAGATTGCTGCCTGCTACGGGGCCAAAGTGGTGGACTTTGCCTGGATCGATGATTTTTCTGCAGCCAGAAATGCAGGTCTGCAATATGCCACCGGTGATTATATCCTGTTTCTTGATGCCGATGAAAGGCTGGATAAGCAGTCCTATGCTTTTTTTAAAAATTTGAAGAAAAATCCGCTGCCCCGCTCTTATTTTGCCCGCATTGAAAACCTGACCGATAAAAACCATGTGCAATCCTCTGCGGTGCATTACTCTACACGGATGTGGACCAATCATCCCGCTTTTCGGTTCCGGGGAAAGGTCCATGAAAATATTACATTTTTGGACAGCAAAATCAAGCCCAAGCGATTGTCTTCGGACATCAACATCCTGCACACCGGTTACCTGGAAAGCGCCATGGAGAAAAAAAGCAAGCTGGACCGGAACCTGGCCCTGCTGCAGGCGGCTATTGCAGAGGAGCCGGACAATGCTTTCCATGAATACAATCTTGGGGTTCAGTATATGGTGATGCATGAAAGTTCCAAAGCGGTACAACATTTTGCCCTGATGGAGCAAAAGCTTAAAAACAGCAAGCCCTCCTACCTTTTATTCGGTTATTCGCATTGGTCTTCCTGCCTTCATAAACTCAAGCAATATGAGCAGGCAGAAGCCATGGCCCAAAAAGCGTTGGAGGATAAACCGGATTTCAAAGATGCCATGTTCAACCTGGCCACAGCCCAAATGGGGCTGAAGCAATTTGGTGAAGCCAAGGCCAATTACCAGCGGGTGCTGGAAGAAAAAGAGGAAGGCATAATGCTGGGGGGCACCATGGACGGCGGGGTCCGGGGATGGAAAACCCTTAACGGCCTGGGGGTCTGCTGCATGAACCTGGAACAGGAGGAAGAGGCTGTAGGCCATTTGGAGAAGGCTTTCAGCCAGCAGAAAAACGCGCTGAGCGTGCTGTTTAATCTATTGCTGGCTTATAAGAGAACAGGCAGAAAACAGGAAGCCGCCCATGCGGTAAGCGGGCTCAAAGATTGCGCCTATTCTGATGCGCAGATCAGGCAGATTGCTCAGAGGCTGCAAAAAATGGGATTTGGCCAGATGGCCCTTGCTTTCCTAAAGGGCCAGCAGGCCCGGCAAAAAAAGAAACTCGATCCCGGGCAGCTGGACCGGTTAAATGAGATTGCGGATTCATATGCGGGACAGAAATCCGAACAGGGAGACAAGCTTTTTGACCAGTATTACCAGGAACAGGAATCAGAAGCGGAGACTTTGGGCAAATGGGCCCTGGCTAACCTAAAGGCCAAAAAATATGAGAAAGCGGAGAAGATATTTGAAAAAATGCTTCAAGGGGGCACCCGGCACTGGTCCCTTTACCACAATCTGGGTGTTACCAAGATGTCTTTGGAAAAAATGGACCAGGCCCGGGACCTATTTGAAAAAGCCCACCGGCAGAACCCCCAAAGCCTGGCCACCTGCCTGCAGCTTGCCAAATGTTACCTGCACCAAAAACAGTTTGACCATGCTGTGGGGATCCTTGAGGGGGCAGTAGACATGGATAAGGATAATGTTTTTCCCCAAATGCAGATGCATCTGGCCCAGGCGCTTTTTGGACAGAAAAAATACAGCCGGGCTTTGCAACACATCCAGGATTTTCTGGGCGATAAACAGGATGCTGCAGCATTGAATCTGGCCGGGCTCTGCTATTACCGCTTAAAAGACTATGAGCCTGCGGCCCAGTATTTTTCCCGGGCCACAGAAGCGGATAACCGCGTGCCCGCCTATTTTGTCAACCTGGGAAACTGCCTTAAAAAAATAGAAAATTTCGGCGATGCCAAACTGGCTTACCGGTGCGCACTCATGCTGGACCAAGGGGACCCAAGAGCACGGGCAGGGCTGGAGTCGGTGACCTTAAGGGAGGCCTTCCAGACCTTAAGTTAAGCATGTTTTTGGCCGATATTATTCATAGAAGGAAAAATAATCTGTAAAGGAATATTATGCCTATTGGCGGAGTAAGTTCAGGCCTTGATACCTATTCTTTGATACAGGACATCATGAAGGTGGAAAGAATGCCTATTGAGCGCATGGAGCTTAGACAGAAGATCATCAATAAGCAGAAAGAGATCTACTCGGATGTGCAGGGAAGGATAAGGAACCTGGAAAGCAGGGCCGCTGCCCTGAGCCATAGAGCCAATTTCGATGTGTTTAAAACCGCCTACAGCCAGCCCTCAGTGGTCAGCTTCAGCACCGCTTCCAATGCCCAGTCTGGAAGCTATTCGGTGGCGGTAAACCATATTGCCCGGGCCCATACCATAGGCTCGGACCGGCAAGATGATATCCACCAGGCTTTGGGTCTGGCTGAGGGGACCATCAGCATCAATGGAGCCCAGGTCTCCATTAACGGAGATGATTCCCTTGCTTCCATCCGGGATAAGATCAACAGCACCGAAGATACCGGGATTACCGCAACCATTGTGGACCATGTGCTGCGGCTTCAGATGGATCAGACCGGCGCTTCCCAGATAGACATCCAAGACAGCGAAGGCATTGCCGAGTCCTTGGGATTGCTGGACGGCGAAAGCATCAAGCATGAATTTGTGGCTGCTTCAGATGCCTCCTTTTTTATAGACGGGCAGCATATTTCCTCTTCGGTCAACAGCATCAGCGGGCTCATTGACGGGGTTACCGTCAATCTTTTGGGAGAAGGGGAGAGCCAGGCAACCATCAGCAGGGATGTGGATGCGGTGGTGGGCCATATCAAGAATTTTGTGAATCAATACAACAGCACGGTCAACTTTCTATATGATCAGGTTACAGAAAGAAAGATCATCCCCCCCCGAAGCGATGCAGACCGGCTGGTGGGAACCTTGAGCGGAGACGGGACCTTGTCCCGGATTCGGTTCAGGCTAAGCGGCCTGGTGTCAGGGCCGGTTGCTGATGTCCAGACATTCAGCAGCCTGGCTGCTGTAGGCATCAACAGGGCTGCTTTCGGGGGCACGCAAGGGGATAACAGGGGCACCATTGTGGGCACTCTGGAAATCGATGAGGCCGCATTGCGGGATGCCCTGGATCATGATTTTGAACAGGTCAGGGACCTGTTTACCAAAAACAGGGGAGAAGAGGGGCTGCCTGAGGCTGATTACGGCATAGCGGTGAGGATGGGCAATTATTTACGCACAGTGACCAGTACCTCAGACGGGGTGATCCGGCATAAGAATTCCAGTTTTGATGCAGAGATCCGGATCCTGGACCGCCAGATCGAGTCCATGGAAAACCGTCTGCAGCTTAGGGAAGCATCGATTACCAAGCAGTTTATCGGCATGGAGCGGGCACTGGAGACCATGGATGCCCAAATGGCCTGGCTGCAGTCTTATATGAATATACTGTAAGGAATGATCATGACAGAGAATCCATACCAAAAATATCAAAAAGTCAAAATGGACAGCACCAGCAAGCAGGACCTGATTATCATGGTCTATGACGGGGCAGTCAGCTTCATCGATAGAAGCGTTCAGCATATCCAGGAAAAGGACTTTGAGAAAGTCCATTTTACCAGCCTCAGGGCCCAGGCCTTAATCAATGAGCTCATGCTTTCCCTGAACATGGACAAGGGAGGAGAGATTGCCCGCAACCTGTTTAACCTTTATGATTATTTGATTTACAGGCTGGTTATCGGCAATGCCAAAAAAGAAAAGGAGCCTTTTTTAGAGGTAAAGGAAATCCTTCTGGAGCTGCGGGCGGCATGGGTGGAAGCCAAGAAGAAGGTGGGCTAAGATGCAGGGGGCATTGCAGCAGTTGGCGCAGTTAAAACATCTGGCCCAGGAGCAAAAAAAAGCGCTGCTGGCGGGATCTTTGGATCTTTTTTTCTCTTTGGAACAAAAAAAAGACGCTGTCCGGAAAGAGATAGACCAGCGGGTCGGCCAAAGGCAGTTTGCTGCAGCAGACAGCAAAAGCTGCAAACAATGTCTGGCCCAGATCATGGCCCTGGAGAAGGAAAACAGGCAGGTGCTGGTAAGCTGGCTTCAAAACCTGAAAGAAGAAAAGAACAGGCTGCAAATCTATAAAAAAGTGTCTTCTACCTATTATAATCCCAATATGGTCAAAGAGCCTGCAGGCTATATCAATAAGAGCCTGTAGCCATGTTTTTTGCTTTTTCCTGCCCCAAAGCCAGCCCCTTTTAGCAACCATAGGCA
>PWYO01000112.1 GCA_003567835.1 Actinomycetota bacterium
CAGGGGCTGGCTGGGAGGCCTGTCCAAGACGGCAGCCAGGGTGGCCAATATCATGGATGCCATGGGCAAAGACATTGTTCTCCTGGAAACAGTAGGTGTGGGGCAAAATGAAGTAAGCATCATGAATTTTGCCCATACCATTGTACTGATTCTGGTAGCAGAAATGGGCGATTATATGCAAACCATCAAGGCTGGGGTACTGGAGATTGGAGACATTTTTGTCATCAATAAAATCGATAAAAGAGACCCCTATGACCTTAAGACCAATATCGAATCCACCATTAAAAATGATGAGGTCAACCGGGATTGCTGGAAAAAAAAGATTATTTTAACCAGTGCCCTGGAAAAAAACGGCTTTCATGCATTGTTTGATTCCATAGAAAAACACAGGAATTTTTTCCTGGCCCAAAAAGAAGCTTTTTTGATCGCCCGGGCCAAGCATGAAATCAAAGAAGAAATCTATGGAACTTTGATGGATTGGCTCAACAAAAAACTGCATGATGACCCAGATATAAACCGGGTACTGAAAGACATTGCTGCCAAAAAGGAAGACCCCTATGCTGTGTCCCAGCAGTTATTGAGAAAATTTAATATTAATCAATAGAAGAAAGGCATTTTTATGAATAAAGATGCAAGCCGGACCAAACAGATTTTGGCTGATCAAGCAAAGAAGACCAACGCAAGCCCCCTGTACAACCAAGAGACCCTGAAGAAAATAAAGAAGAAATTTGAAGCCCATAAGTCCAATTATGAAGGCCCTGACTGTCAATTTAAATGGTCCATGACCCCCCAGACCATCCTGGGGTCAGAAATACCCAGGGAGATGCTTTATACGCCTCTTCACTGCACAGATCTGGACCATGATGATGATTTGGGATTGCCGGGCAGCGAGCCTTTTACCAGAGGCATACACCCCAATATGTACCGGGGGAAGAAATTTACTATGCGCCAGATCAATGGCTACGGGGGACCCGAGGATACCAATGACAGAATGAAATTTATGCTCAAGCATGGAGGTACAGGCGTGAGTGTCATATTTGACCTGCCCACCATCCAGATGTATGACTCCGACGATCCCATATCCAAAGGCCAGGTAGGCATGTCTGGGGTTGCCATTGATTCTGCAAAAGACATGGAGATCCTTTTCAATGATATTCCCATTGATCAAGTGACCATCTCCCTTGTATCTCATTATCCTTCCAATACTGCCATCTTGTTTCCCATGTATCTTGCAGCCGCTGAAAAAAAAGGGTTGTCTCTGGAGTCTCTTAAAGGCAGCGTACAAAATGATATCACCCTGGAAGAAGTGGTGCGAAGCGGACCGGAATACATCCCCCCCAAAGATTGCTTTAGGATTCAGTGTGACAATATCGAATTTATTAAGAAAAATGTTCCCAATTTTAATTTTGTCACCCTTAACGGATACAATTTGCATGAGTTTGGAACCTCAGGGGTGACTGAGATGGCCGTGGCTGTGGCCAATGCCATAGCCAGCCTGGATGCACTTGTAGCAAGAGGATATGATGTGGACTGGGTAGCCAGAAGATTGGCTTTCTTCTGGTCCATCTCTAGTGACTTTTTCGAAGAAGTAGCCCGAATCAGGGCAGTCAGAAGGCTCTGGTATAAAATTATGAAATACAGGTTTCATTCCAAAAATCCCCGATCGATGTGGATGCGTTGCCATGTGCAGACCTCAGGGATATCCCTTACCAGGGAAGAACCGCACAACAACCTGATACGGGCAGCCATACAGTCTCTTTCAGCGGTTTTTGGCGGGGTACAATCCCTCCATGTTGATTCCTACGATGAAGCATATTCCGTGCCCACCGAAGAATCTGCACTGCTTTCTCTGAGAACACAACAGATTATCCAGGAAGAAACCGTGGTCACCGAAGTGGTTGACCCCTTGGGAGGGTCTTTTTATGTAGAGGCTCTCACCGACGATATCGAAAAAAGGATACTGGATGAAATCGACGAGATCGAAAAGGTGGGCGGATATGTAGCTGCCATTGAAAAGGGGTGGATTCACAATAAAATTGCCGATTATTTTTACAAGGAAAAAGAAAAAATTGAAAAGGGCCAAATCAAGTTTGTGGGCAGCAATATATACAGAAGCGATAAAGACAAAAAACCATCCCTGGAGACATTCAGATACCCTGAGGGTGTTGAAGAAAGACAAAAAGCCAGTATAGCCAAACTGAAAATGGAACGGGACCATGAACAAGTATCCAAAGCACTGAATGCCCTGGAAGATGCCTGCAAAAAAGGTATCAATATTATCCCTTACTCTTTAGATTGTGCCAGGGCTTACTGCACCTGCGGAGAAATTTTTAAAGTGTTTAAAAAATCCTTTGGGCTTTGGAGGCCCCCGGAGATTTGGTAATCACGGCTCATTAAAATTAGAATAGAAATATGGATAAGAGAGGAAAAAAATGAATCAGGCAAAAATTAAAATACTGCTGTCCAAGCTTGGGCTGGATGTCCACAACAGAGGGATTATTACCGTAGCCAGACAGCTTAGGGATGCAGGGATGGAAGTCATATTCCTGGGCAATGCCTTACCCCAGGAAATACTGAACACTGCCGTCCAGGAGCAGGTGGACATCATTGGTGTCAGTTCATTGGGCGGCGCCCATATCACCCTGGGCCAGGACTTAATCCGGACAGCTGAAGCAGAAGGCCTCAAAGATACGTTCGGCTTTATCATTGGGGGGATTTTTTCCATAGAGGACGAATCAAAATTAAAAGAGATTGGATTTGACGGGGTATTTACTGCCGGGGCCACCAAAGATGAAATCGTCGGTTTTATCCACGATTTTTTCAAGCAAAAAACACCATAACGCCTTGGCCAAAATCCATAAAGGGCTGCAGCACTTCCAAAGATGCAAACAAAACTTTTTTGCTCTCTGCAGATATCCCCAAACCATGATGATTGG
>PWYO01000076.1 GCA_003567835.1 Actinomycetota bacterium
AAATACACAAAGTACCGACGCGAAATTTTGTGAAGCTGCATAATTATTACATAGCGGGGGACAGTCCCCTGGCCTTGTGCCATTAGTCACCACCGAGGACCCCTGAATGGTTACGTGTATCGGAATACGGAGGTCAGTGGTCAGTGAGTGCTGGAGTGCCTGTCCCGTATTTTCCCTGCCGGAGCATAGATGGAAGAAATAACCTGCCCATATCGTAAATATCTTGCATCCAGGGAAAGAGATGCCCTGCTTCGTGATTTGCGCGCATACCTGGAGCCCAGGCCTGAGCTGGTCTTTGCCTATGTCTACGGTTCTTTTGTTTCCGGCATGCCTTTTCAGGACATCGACCTTGCTTTGTATGTGGACCTGGAACACCTTGGGAACGTTCGCAGTATTGAAGAAGAATATGCTGAAAGTCTGAGCAATGTCTTCAGGCAGATTTTTCACGTGGTTATCATCAATCATGCCCCTGCTCCCCTTCTTTGTTCAGTATTCAGCGAGGGGGAAAGGCTTTTCTGTAAGGATGATGAATTATTGAGTTCCTGCATTGAACAGTGTTCACTGGATATGCTGGCCAATGAAGGAGTGTCCAGGCAATCCCTGGAAGAGATTGTATCATGAGTTCCAGCATCAACGAGGAAAAGCTGAAGGCCCTGGATATGCCCCAGGGGGATCGGCAAAATGAAACCGGTATCGATAATGGATAAAAAACCTCATGGACGATAAACTGCATTCAGCCACCCAGGTGGTACAGGAATGTTTCTGGGGTGATTATCTTGTTACCCCCCAGGATATACTTGAACGGCTGGAGAAAAAGGATGCTGCATTCGGGCGCTTTTTGTTCTCAAAAATAATTGAGAACAGCAGATTTCCCTCAAAACATCTGAAGGCGCTTTTCCCCATGGAGGAGCTGCTGCCAATGCTGGACAGGTATTTGACCATGTCGGGCGGTAAAAAAAGGGTGCGTCTCGTGGCAGCCAATATCACCGGCGATCACAGCCTTGTCCCGGAGTTGCAATGGAAGAGATAGACTTCAGGATGTTGTACGAATTGCAGGACCAGGTTCTGGAAGCTGTGTTTTCAGCGGACACGACATTTTATCTGACAGGAGGGACCTGTCTGCACCGCTTTTATTATTCGGAGCGCTACTCTGTTGATCTGGATCTTTTTTCCAATGAGACTGCATTATTCCGGGAAGACGTTAGAGATCTGCTTAGCAGGCTGGATCAGAATAGTATCCGATATGAACCTGTCACTGATTTTCGAGACTTTGTCAGGATCATGGTGGAAAAAAAACTCAGAGTGGATCTGATCTGTGACAGGGTGTACCGGTCCGGAAGGCCTTTTCGTACAAAAGAAGGCGTTGCCCTGGATAATTTGCTCAACTTATGTGCTAATAAGGTCTGTGCTACACTTGGGCGTGATGAACCAAAGGATGTATTCGACCTGTATACAGTTTACAGGCATGATCCTCAGGACTGGGCCGTGGTCATGGAGGAAGCCGGCAAAAAGTGCGTGCTTGATCCGGAGACCCTGGCTTTTCGACTTGATTCTTTTCCAGTGGAGCTAGTGGAATCTCTGCATGTTCTGGACAAAAGCATATTCAAGAGTTTTAAGCAGGATTATCCGGTCATGGTCAGGGAGATGTCTGGAGTCTGGAGTTTGAAGGATATATGAGTTTAAGGATACTGACTGTCAGGGGAAGTAATAGATCTGGCAAAACTTATGGCAGGGGAAAAAAAGATATGCACAACATGCTGCAATTACAAAAAGCTTCGCAGGAGAGGCAGACCGGCTTTACCCTGGTGGAAGCCCTGATTGCTATGCTCATCCTGGTTGTGGGTATTATGGGCTGGATGGCGGCGCAGGATGCCTCTGTGTCCAAACGCGGCCTCAGCCGGACCATGACAGTGGCCACAGAACTGGTCCAGTCCAAGATTGAGGAGTTGGCGGAAGATCCGGCTGCAGGCTCGTGTGCTGATTATCCGATTACATATTCTCCAGGCGGGGTTGAGTATGAGATTGACTGCAGTATAGAAATGTCTGAACTTACAGATGGCAATGGTTCGCTGGAGCATGCTAATCCACTCTGGCTGATTGAAGTCTCAGTCGGTTGGCAATATCGTGGGGACAGGGAGTACAACGCCCGCAGAGTGGTTATGGAGTAAAATAAATGCAGAAAGATTTATTTGAATGTTACCGTTATCGCAAGCACGAAAGCGGAAGCGCCCTTATCATGGCGCTTCTGGTACTGCTCGTCATGACTATCGTCGTCATGGGCATGGCTGCTGATACTGATATGGATCTAAAGATCTCCCGCAACCTGCAGCTTAAGAATGAGGCATTTAACAATGCTGAGACTGGGATTGCTCTGGCTATATTATCTATTAGCCATGCTGGCAATTCGTATTTAAGCCAAAATGATAATAACGATAACACAATGATAAATTCATTTAGTATTGGTGAGTATAATTTGATGGTTCAAGATGGTAAAAGATTGCATGATTTCTATTATATTGAAGATAATGAAGAAAATAATAATAATGAAGATAATAATAAAGTGTTAACATATGTCTATGAAACTAATGCTAATGCAAATCATTTGATCAAAATAAAAATAGAAAAACTTAATCTGTCCAATTATATTAATTGGTATATCATTACTTCTACTGGCTATAGCCAACAAAACTCAAAATCCACTGTTAGAAAAGTCATATCAACTGATTCGTTGGATCAATCATTTAGGATAGGAATAGCTTCTGATGGAGATATTACAATTAATGGAGCTCCTGATAGTATTATTGGAAGTCTTCACGCTAATGGATCAATAACTCAAAATGGTTCAGGAGATCCTATTATGGGCAATGTAACAGCAGTAAATGGTGTCAATATTGGTTCAGGAGTGGGGCAAAATTTCAATATCGATGGAGAAGCA
>PWYO01000194.1 GCA_003567835.1 Actinomycetota bacterium
ATGTCCCGCGCACCGGACAGTTATAACTATAATCAGAACCAGGCTTTGGTTCAGGCCATCAAAAAGGGAAAGCGGGGGGCATACTGGCATATCCTGTCCCAACCATAAGGTTTATGCATTTTTTTGACTTAAGGCGAAAACCTCTGGTAAAATGACTCTGACCCATTTGATTGTGGGCGATTAGCTCAGCCGGTTAGAGCGCTGCGTCGACATCGCAGAGGCCATTGGTTCGAATCCAATATCGCCCACCAGCATGCTGAAATTCTGGGTTCTTTTGGCCAAAAAATATTTTCTCAAGCCTACTATCTAGACTGCCCGCCAAGATGATGCCTTTTTTGTAGCCCGGGTTTTCACAAAAAAACCAAGGTCAGATGATGGCTGCCATGCATGCCTGCAATGGAGCATTCGGAAGCACTGCATGGTTAAAAATCAAATGACAGCCAAGCGAAAAACCGTCACCAGCCCAGTGCGCAGCCGCCCTGCCTGCTGTATGGGCCGCCGGCAGAGTATCCATTTTTTAGGCAATGAATGTTTCCATTAATTTATCTAATAAATTCATAAAAATAATTGTATTCAACTGAATATAATTATATAATAAATAGGCGGCTTGGATTGCGATCTTTTTTAGAAATTGTAACAGGCCAGACATGCAAACAATTTGAAGGTAGAAAAGACATGGAATTGCATATAACCATATACGCCATACTGGCAGGCATGACTCTGATTATGGCCGCCTATTTTATAGCAGACACCCTTTTTGGCCGCCGGTCCCGGAAGTCTGCCTATTCCTTCGCCCTGCTTTCTTTTACGGTTTTTGTGCTCTCCCTTTCCCATATGGTGATGATGGTCACCCAGAACAGAGACCTTGCCCGCCTATTCTCCTTTTTTCTCCAGGGAGCCATATATCTTTTCCCCGCAGCCCTTTTCCATTATACAGTGGACACCCTGGACTATAATTTTTTCCGCAAGGACTGGGTTAAATTCTTTTTCTATATACCTTCTTCGGGCATCATCCTCTGGATTTTGTTTTTTGGCAGAATGGAAGCCAGCCAAGCGGCTTATGGGTTTACCATCCATGAGGCCCAGGCGATGCTGCTGGGCATTTTTTACCTGGTTCCCCTGCTCATGCTGACCATCGCCTATGTGGGCTACAATCTTTACCGGACCTTGAAAACCAATTATCCGTTAACCCGGGTGGTGCTGCTGCTGGCAGGCATTTCAATATTTGCCCTGGCCACTTCCCTGCTGCGGCCCATTGAAGCGGTATACCGGCTGGGCATCCCCTATAATGCCATACTGATGTTTGTCCTGTTTATGGCCATCGCTGTAAGCGACTATGCCACCAGTCTCAATATAGAGTCCATTACCTTTGCCAAAATGTTTGAAAGCATCGACGACTGCATTTTGGTGGTGGACAAAAACGGCCGGATTTTAGAAATCAATGCCCGCATGAGAAAAATCCTGTTCGGGGATACCCATAAAAGGAAAAACCTGGACAGCAGCCAAATCAGAGACCGCATGCTGCAGGCCACCACCAGCAAAAGCAAACTGACCGAACTTTTTGAATATTTTCAGTCTGATTCTTTTTCCAAGCTCAACAAAGACCTTGGCTGCAATATCCAGGGACAGACCCGATATTATAATGTGACCGCCTCGCCGATTGTATACGGCAAAAACAAAATCTTGGGCAAAATCGCCATATTCAGGGATATCACTGAAAAAAGGATGCTTGAAAAAAGGCTCAAAGACGAATCCATCAAAGATTTTCTTACCGGGGCCTTCAACCGGAGGCATTTCTATCATATGCTGGAACATGCGGTGCAGAGTTTTAACCGCTATAAAACCCCCTTTAGCATCCTGCTGATAGACATTGACCATTTCAAACAGTTAAATGACCGCTTGGGCCATCTGGAAGGTGATTGGCTGCTCTCCAAGGTCGCCGAAATCCTTTCCGGCAATATACGCAAGGGGCTGGATACGGTAACCCGCTACGGAGGAGATGAATTTATTGTGCTGCTCACCCATGCAGGGCGAAAAACTGCGGTGAGCATCGCCAAAAGGATTGTCGGCGATTTCAAAAAAATAGACAGCAAAGGCACTTTTTTAAGCATAGGCATCAGCCAGTTTTATGACGGGATGTCCGCATCCGATGTGATCAATGAAGCGGATTCTGCCATGTACAGGGCCAAGCAGGAAAATAAAGACTCTATTCAAATCGGGGCCCATAGGGACCATCATCTAAAGGTCTAGCCCCGCTTTTGATACAATGACCCATAGGCGGCCATGATTGTATTCAGCAAAAACCATAGCTGTACCGGGAAAGGTGGATGCAAGTGCACAGCATAGGCATTGACATGGGAGGCACCTTTACCGACTTTGTATCCTATGATCCCCGGAAGGGCCAAATACGGCTGGACAAAATCCCTACCCACAAAACCACCCCCTGGAAACCCATCATCGAATACCTGCAGCATACAGCGCCGCCCGGCCGGGATATCGCAGACATACGGCATGGAACCACAGTAGGGGTCAATGCAGTCATTGAAAGGACCCGGAGCCGAACCGGCCTGCTGACCACAGAAGGTTTCAGGGACATCCTGGAAATCGGCAGGCAGAAACGTCCCCGCCTTTACGACCTGCGGGTGTCGGCGGCTCCGCCGCTGATTCCCAGAAATCTCCGCATTCCCGTCAAGGAGAGGATGTCTGCCCAGGGAACGATTGTAACCAGCCTGGACAAACAGGGCCTGGCTGAAGCTGCAGAAGTGTTTAAAACCAATGGGGTCCAGTCTATAGCCATTCTTTTTTTGCATGCTTATATCAATGACCTCCATGAACGCAAAGCGGCTGCCTTTCTAAAAAAGGCCCTGCCCGGCGTATTTGTAACCACCTCCTCTGAGGTGATTGCCCAGTTCCGGGAATATGAGAGGCTGTCCA
>PWYO01000202.1 GCA_003567835.1 Actinomycetota bacterium
ATTTACTTTACGGAATGCAATGCTTTTTTCAGCAATTTTATTTCTTTTTGGTCCAGCTTAATGGCTCCTGCGGCGGAATTTTCTTTCGCCTGCTGTTTGTTCCTGGCGCCACACAAGGCAACAATTGCCTCTTGGGATGTAAGGGCAGCAATGGCTATTTGAGCAACCGTACAATCGTGTTTTTCTGACAGCGGCCCAAAATATTCTTTGAGGATCCCATTGATTTTTCTAATTTTTTCTTTGGAAAAAGATGGATTATCTTTTCTTAAGTCCCCCTGCTCAAACTGCCTATCCGGGCTTAACCTGCCGGTCAGCAAGCCTTGGGCAATAGGGCTGTATGCCAAGAATGTTGCCCCATTGTTTCTACACCATTGGATATTGGTACCCTCCATGCCATTATCCAGCAAATTGTATTTTTCCTGATCTGCATCAACAAAACCCGTTTTTGAATACGCCTTCAAATCATCTACTGAAGCATTGCTCGCTCCAATTGCTCTTATTTTCCCCTGTTCTTTTAAGGCAACCAAGGCTTCCATGGTTTCACTTATAGGGGTGGTAATATCCTGCCAGTGGGTGATATATAAATCAATATAATCGGTGCCCAGTCTTTTTAAACTGTCTTCCAGCTCTTTTTTTATAGAATCAGGACCCAGATACCTATGGTAGCTTGAACCCTCATAATCTAAAAAGTATTTGCCCTCCTTGCTGTCCCACAAAAGACCGCATTTGGTGGCTATAACCACTTGATCTCTTGAGCCTTTTATTGCCTTTCCCACAATTTTTTCAGACAATCCTTTTCCATAAGCGGGAGCGGTATCAATAAAATTAACCCCATTGTCCATAGATTCTTTTATGGCTTCAATTGATTTTTTTTCATCAGTTCCGCCCCACCACAAGCCGCCAATTGCCCAAGATCCCAAAGCAACCACTGAAACATCAATATCGGTGCCCCCTAGTTTACGATACCGCATCATATCCTCCTCATTATTTTATAAATAAAGCCATAGCTAATGATTGATTTCTTCATACATGGAGATTAGATTTTGGATCGGGGTGTCAGGAAGGGTAAGATGGGTGGGAGCCAAAATCATACCCCCTCTGTTTCCCCAGAGGTCTTTGATTCTTCTGACTTCTTCCCTTACTTTCTGGGCAGTTGCCTCTACCAGCAATTTTTGTATATCCAGGCCTCCGTGAAAACAAACCGACCGCCCGTATAATTGAAACAGGTTTTCTATATCCATATTTTTTGCGGAAGTCTGCACCACATCAAATACATCGATTCCGGCATCAATCATGGCTGGGAGAAATTGATGCACGCTGCCGCATACATGCCAGCCAAAAAGCAGCCCTTGCTTTTTACAATTGCTGATCATGGTTTTATAGACGGGCAAAAAATATTTCCTAAATACTGCTGGGTCAAACATAATCCCTTCCTGGCTGGCAATATCATCCCATGACCCATAATAGACTGCCTGGTTTTTGGCTGCAGCAACCTCCCTTTTACTAAACTCTATGCAAAAATCACCGACTTCCTTTATAATCAATTCTGCCAATTTTTTATTGAAAGCCAGATCCATCATAAACTTCTCCATACCCCTGAGATAGCAGCAGATCATAAACAGGCTATTCAGAGAGCCTATGCATATCAGATTGTCTTCATCGATGTTTATATCCCCATACCTGTTTTTCATATGGCTAAAATCAAAACAAGAAAGATGGGACATCAAAAAACCCGGATTTAATTCTTCAGCAGATTGGATGCCTCCCAATGGGGGCTCCACCCCAATATGGGGGTAAGATATTTCATAATTTTTCATTTTGGCTTTTTTTGCTTTGATGCCAATGGTATAAAAATAATTGCCGTCATCAACATAGGGCTCTTCCGGCTCCTTTCCCTTAAACTCGGGTAAAAATATGGCAAACTTATCTATTTTGGTTCCCGTAGACCAAAAATCCGCCCCAAGTTTCTGCAGCAGTTGTTTATAGCTTTTTGCAAAATCATCCGCATTTTTGATTTTAAAAAAGGACATCAACTTCCTTGCGGTTAGGTCATTGGCCCGAAAGGTGCAGGGGATCCTATCCACACTTTTTAAGTTCACCGCAGCGATCAATCTTTCTTTTTTATTCATAAAAATCCTTCATTTGCATATGAGTTTTTCTCCACTTTGGAATCATCTGCCCTTTATGCCAAAAAATCTCTGACCATCTCGATTACTTTTTCACTACCGGGGATTACTTCTTTTTCCAAAGATGGGGTCATGGGTACAGGCATATTTTTTGAAGCAATCCTTTTTATGGGGTAGTCAAGGTAGTCAAAATATTGTTCTGTCACCAAAGAGGAAACCTCAGCACCTATGCCTCCCCGCATGGGACCCTCTTCAAGAATGATCAGTTTGGCAGTTTTCTGTACAGATTTACCAATGGTATCCAAATCCAAGGGCACAATAGACCGCGGGTCCACAATTTCAACGCTTAAGCCATCTTCCTTTTTGAGCACTTCAGAAACTTCTTTGGCCACTTCTACCATATGTGAGACGGCCACTATGGTCAGGTCAGACCCTTCCTTGACTACTTTGCCTTTCCCTAAGGGAATGGTGTACTCTTCTTCAGGAACTTCTGATTTTTTCTTGTATAATTTTTTATGCTCAAAAAACAGCACTGGTTCCCCCAGATTGATACATGTTTTTAGCAGACCTTTGGCATCATAAGCATTGGAAGGCAAAACAATATTGATTCCAGGAATGCTCTGAAACAAGCCCTCAAGGCTCTGGGAGTGGTGGGGTCCGGTTCCGCCCCCGCTGCCTCCAGGCAGCCGCACAACTAGGTTCAGGTTAAATTGGTCTCCAGACATAAACTTAATCTTGGCTGCCTGGTTGAGAATGCCGTCAAAACAAACCGCAATAAAATCGGAAAACATCATCTCCACAATCGG
>PWYO01000322.1 GCA_003567835.1 Actinomycetota bacterium
AGCAATATTTATGACAGCATTTTAGAAGATGACCAAAACCAATTCTTACAATACATTGCTGAGTATAATCAGGGTCAAGATATCATCACCCTGGGAAAATTAAAGCAAAACATATTGAAAAAATTTATTTGCAGGCCCCCTCTGGATATGGACATAGAAGATTCGGATCGGTTAAGAGAGCAGGAAAGAAAAAATATGATCCGGCTTTTAAATAAGCTGGCAGCGCTGACCGCTAGCCATGATCCCCAGACCGTACAATCCCTATACCTGAAGGGGGCTCTTAAGGCATGGTCTTTGCTGCTCAAAGAGAGCATCTGTCAGGTTTTGGGCCTTTATGATGATGTAGAAAGGGCAAGGGTTTTTTTAAGGCCTGTCCATGATGGAGACTGGGAAACCATAGAGCAAAAAATGGAAAGACTGTTCAGCCACCGTGTTTGGTCTGATCATCGTAGCCGGGTTGTACAGGAACTCAAGAATAGCAGGAAAGACGAAGCTTTGGATTTTCTAAAAAGCAGGGGTTTGAGCGTAAATTGGGTGCTCAGCGATAGTGGCGCTCGGGTGAATGTTCATCATTTCATAGACTGACGCATGGTGCAGGCACAAGGATTTTTGAAAGTGTATCAGGCCTATGCCTTTATTTTCACAACTTTTTTTCTAAAATTACCCTTTACAGAGCAGTAGATGACAACTACGGTTTTATTTGCTGCAAGCCCAAAAAGCCCTGAAAGTTTGGGTGGGCTGTCCCTGCCGGAAAGACAGCCTCAGCATGAGCAATTTTCCATTTTAATCAATGAACGAAAAGTGATGCAAGCACCATGCAATTGACCAAAAAAACATCCATTTTTTAAACGGGCAGACATTGGCCTATACCGCTCAGCTATAATGCCGCTGAACCAAAAGCATGAGGCTGCTCCTGTCAACAGCGGAAACCATCAAAGGATTCTGTAGCCCTAAAACCCTATTCTATAAAGCAATTGCTTTTATGGCATATAATGATAAAATAATGAGGTATCATAAAGATTAGTAAGGATTTATAATAATCATAAGAGAGTAGCAGGTAAGCCTCAACCAGTATGCATTTTCTCCCGCTTATGCTTTTATCCTTTGTTGGTTTATTATTCATGCTTGCTGTTCTTAATGGGTGTATTTTTAAACAAAAGAAAGGTATCTAAGTGAACAAGAGACTCTATGTAGGAAATCTCGATTATGCGACTACGGATCAGGAGCTGGAAGAATTATTTGCAACCGAAGGCAAAGTGGTTTTCTCCAAGGTCATAAACAGGGCAGATGGAAAATCTCGCGGTTTCGGTTTTGTAGAGATGGACACAGAAGAAGAAGCAAAAAAGGCTATGGAAAAATTTGACCAGTCTACATTCAAAGACAGAACCATTGTGGTCAATGAAGCAAAGTCTAGAGAAAAAAGAAGTTTCCAGCAGGACACTAGGGGCAAAAGAGGCTATAGAGACAAAGGCAAGGATGACCTCAATTCTAAATTGAGAAAATTAAGAAAAAGATTCAATTAAGCATTCCTATAACCCTAATTCCAAGCTTTACGAGCAGCTATATTTTCATTCAATAGATAAAATTGAATGTCCTTGATGATTTCTGCCTGGCCGCCCCAGGTGCGGCTGCAGTAATAATGGAAGTTGTAAAGCAGAGGGTCATTTCGAACAAAAGATAAGTAAACATAAGCATTCGCTAACCCATAAAATGTGGTTTCTGCATGGTGGTGCATGGCAGGATCAAAGGGCACCCAGCCATAGCGCTCCAGATAAACTTCAGGCCAGTTATGCCCCTGGGAAATATTTTCGCCTTGGAGGAAATAACCTTCTATGGATCGGGCGGGAAAACCGGATGCTCTGCACAGGGCTACAAAAACATCTGTAAATTCTGTACAGTCGCCACGCCCTTCTTTCAATGCTTGTACTGCCCCCAAAGACTGGGGATTGTAGGCATCATAGTTTATACTGGCAACAACATAATCATAAATCATTTGTATTTGTTCCACAGGGCAGCAAGCCTGGTCAACCACGATGCTGTTTTCTGAGATTATAGGATCATCGGACTCAATATATTTTTCAGGTTCCAGATATAAGCTAAAATCGGTATCCTCTTTTGTACTTAACCCTGTTTGAGCGGCTTCATCCAAACCATAGCTATAGAGGATCATTTGGGTGGAGATCTCAATGGACTGATCTCGGTCTAGGTTTTTGAACATAAATTCTGCATAGGTATTGGGTCCTTTCTTAAATACCCGGCTGGGCTGGGTGCAGTAGGTTGTATTTTTCATGTATTGCCTGCCCAGATAATCTTCGGGTACTGTGGTGGTCAGCACCATCTTTTCGACCGGTTCGGAGATTTTGATAGCATAGGAGATGATCAACTGGACCTCTTTGCCCGTCTCTGGGGGCAGAGGCTGGGGGCTAAATGTTTCTTGGGCGTCAGGGGAGTGGGGATCTTTTTGGGCGGGCAGCTCAGAATCTTGCCCATCATATATGGGCTGTTCTGCTTCATCTGTATCCTTTATGGGCTGTTCTGCTGCATCTGTATCCTTTTCAGTTTCATAAGGGGGGAGGCAGCAGGAGAAAACGGCTGCAGCGGCCAGTAAACTGATTAAAAAGAATACGATGTATTTTATCCTAATCATAATAATCTAACCAGTTCTTTGACCATTTAATATTTTTGTCTTTCCTTATTATAGAATGTCTTTTTGCTGTGTAGTACCAATATAGTGAGGTTTTAAAAAAAAGTCATCTATTTTTTGTTTATACGGCTGTCCACAAATCAGGGCAGCATAATTTGCTGCATCTTAACTGCAAGGCATTTTGTACCAGCCTTGCAGGCATCAAAGCATGAACAAATCTTATGCTGCACAGGTTCATTGGTTGAGGCTGCTTTGGCAGACTTCTTTTGGGTTTGTTTCAAACTATCATTTTTTCCAATGGTGGAACATATGATTTATTATAAAAAATTTGGAATATTTTTATAATTGTGTTAATTTATATAATCCTGGTATGCCCAAATGAACGTTTTGCAGGCTGAGTGCTGCATTTTCAATGTTTGGGTTTGTGCCAAATCAGCAGCCGTAAACTTCAGATGAAGAAAGGAAATAGTATGGTGGATAGCAGCATCCAAGCCATAGTGGCTCGTAAATCAAAGCCGGACCCAAAGATGCCTGAAAATGCGTTTGAAGCTTATCATAGCAGCAGTGTAGATGTTCTGATTACCCACAAACCTTTACCAACCGGACCCGGCATGCATGCCCACCGGGGGTATGAATTTTTCATCCCCATGGATGCTTTGCAACAAGAGGTACGGCTGGAGATAGAGGGCAATCCTTCCATAAGGCCGGTGCACAGAAATCTGATACCCTGCAATCCTGAACAATACCATGGTAGCAAAAAAAGCTTGGCCATTCATAGAACGGTATGCATATATGTGCAGAAAGAATATATGCAGAATACGGCTTATGCCCTTTCCGGGAGCAAACATATATTTTTTACAGCAAAGAATAATACGTTCACCTCTGACCTTTGCCAGCTTTTGGACCTTTTTGTAGAGGAAGCGCGAAACCGGCAGACCGGGTATAAATTTATGCTGGAAAGCATCAGCACGCAGATTGTAATCAATCTTTTACGCAATACAGAAAGCAATATTCAGAAAAAAATGCTTAAAAAAGAATTGAGTGCCAGGAACAATATTGCCAAAGTCATTGATTATATCCATCATAATGACTATAAGGAAATTAAAAATGATGAACTGCTGAAATTGGCCAATTTGAGCCCGTATTACTTCGTACGGCTGTTTAAAAAAGAAACAGGTGCCACCCCGCATCAATATTTGGTGAACCGAAGAATAGAAAAAGCCAAACAGCTTTTAAAACTAAGCAGTCATTCCATTACAGAAATCTGTTTTTTATGCGGTTTTAGCAACCATAGCCATTTTGCCAAAGTATTTAAAAGAAAGACGGGGACAAGCCCATTGAAATTTCGCCAGCAAAGCCATCCATGATGAAGCAGTTGTTCAATGATTGGGTTCCATTTCTTCTAGAGGCAATCGTGGCAAATAGGGGGGGGGCAGAGAGAACAACCCGAATTCGGAGATTTGATTTCCGCAAGCAGGCCCAATTTGCAGTGTTTTTTGCATATGGTCCATTTTTATAAGGCAACCTGCAACAGGTAATTGGCTGAAAGAAAATTGTAGCCACTGTATCTATGATTGTTCATAGTCTAGAAAAAAGTTTGACTTATGCTGCATGAAAAAAGTGCGAAATAGGAGAACCAAACTTTTTAGGCTATAAACAACAATTTAGCACACAAGAAACCATTATGGCCTCTGGCCAAGGTATAAGCATACAGCATTTAAAACAGATTACAGCACTGCACAAACACATCTTTTCCCTGTTTCTTGCCGCCAGAGCCAATGATGGTCTTTGTAAACCTATTTTAACCAGATAAAAAGGAGCAAAGCAGTGGTACAAGCCGCATAGGCATGCTATAATTTTAATCATTATGCCCGTGAACATATTACGTATTGTATTGACATCGAACCACTTTTTTCGCTCTGCATATTTTTTTGGAAGGTGCAGCATATGGGCAAAATAGGTTTTGATAATGCCCGATACCTCAAGGAACAAACCGAAGCAATTCTAAAGCGGGTGGATCAGTTTGACAATAAGCTGTATCTGGAATTTGGGGGCAAACTTTGCTTTGACTACCATGCAGCAAGGGTGCTTCCCGGATATGATCCTAATGTTAAAATCCAATTGCTGCAGTCTTTGAAAGATAAAATCTGTATTATCCTTTGCATACATGCAGATGACATTGAAAAGGGAAGGCTGAGGGGAGATTTTGGCATTACCTATGATGAAGCCACGCTGAAATTAATTGACGATCTTCGAAAGTGGGATCTTGACATACTGGCAGTAGTCATTACCCGTTATGACGGCCAGTCTTCAGCTCTGGTGTTTAAAAACAAGCTGGAAAGACGAAAAGAAAAAGTCTATCTCCATGTTCCTATAGAGGGCTATCCCTCCGATATAGATGCTGTCTGCAGCAAGCATGGTTTTGGGAAAAATGATTATATTGATACCCGTAAACCTATTGTGGTGGTGACTGCACCTGGCCCCAACAGCGGAAAACTTTCTACCTGTCTCTCCCAGATTTACCATGACCATCAGCGGAACATTCATGCCGGATATGCCAAATTTGAGACCTTTCCCATATGGAATCTTCCCTTAAAGCATCCGGTTAATGTTGCCTATGAGGCAGCAACTGCAGATATTCAGGACTCCAATCTGGTAGACCCATTTCACCTCAATACATACAACAAAATTGCCACCAATTACAATCGGGATGTGGAGAGTTTCCCCATCCTGCAGCTGATTATACAAAAGATCACCGAAAAGAATGACGCCAGCCTGCCCCTGTATAATTCCCCCACAGATATGGGTGTAAACCGTGTATACTGGGGCATTGTGGATATGGAAATCGTGGAGCAAGCATCAAAGCAGGAGCTGATCCGCCGTTATTTCCGCTACCATAACCAATATGTGATGGGCATTGAAAAAAAACAAACCATGGAGCGGGTCAGGCTTTTAATGGAAGAATTGGGGGTCAAGGTCAGCGATCGAAAAGTGGTCGAAATTGCCAGGGAAAGCGCCTTGGAAGCAAAAACCAAAGGCAAAGGCCATGCGGGCATTTACTGCGGCGCGGCCATAGCCCTAAACAATGAAGAGATTGTTACTGGGAAAAACTCCAAGCTGATGCATGCTTCTTCCAGTCTGGTGCTCAATGCCATAAAAACGCTGGCCAATATCCCTGATGAAATACATCTTTTGTCTCCCCAGGTTATCGAGCAGATTGGCAAACTAAAAAAAGGAATATTTCAATCAGATTCTGAAAGCCTGGACCTGCAGGAAACGCTTATAGCCCTTTCCATAAGCTCGACCACCAACCATACCGCTGAATTGGCAATGGCAAAACTTGCCCAGCTGAAAAATTGTGAAATGCATATGACCCATTTGCCCACCCCTGGAGACGATATTGGTTTAAAAAGGCTGGGGGTTAATCTCACCACCGACGGCAAGTTTTCTTCACCCAATCTGTTTATTACCTGAACCTGGCCTGAAAGACCAGGCAAGGTTGCAGGTTAGAGATCTCCATGCCTTTTTCGACTGCTGTATCCGCCCCCATAGGACGAAAGGTCCAAGAGTATGCCAATGGCAATCAGCACCCATTCAAATCCGGTTATGCCCGGACCCCTAAACCAGCTGATCATATAAAAGATCATGGTAAATGGCGCAAATAAGGCAAATAGTATGGGAACAATCCATAGCCTGAATGCAGAGCTAAAAAGGGCAGGGTCTATGATCCACCATACCAGAAGCCCGATCCTGGGGCCCAAAAACATGGCCGTGACAATTGCGCAGCACATCTATCCTCCTGTTGCTGTATGTATTGACTTGTAAATGCTATAAGATTTTGTCCAATATGGTCTAAAAATTAGATGCTAATCATAAATTATAAAACATAATAGAAGATTATAGGAGTCCATGTTGCTATAAATGAATATTTTCCATAAACATTTGGTTATGCGCATCATTGAAAAGATTGGACTGCGCATGCCTAGTGCACAAGTGGATGCAACCGAAGACAACATAGATTGAAAAAATTGATCAAAATGGAAGGCGGATATAAAAAAGGTAAAGGGCGTAAGCATCTTGGAAAGCGTCTGCATCCAGGTTGGTATGAAAAAAGCCCTGATGACCAGCCCCGGGGATGGAGGCTTATGGTAAGGTTTTACCGAATAGGGGTATAGGCAGAGAAAAATGGACAAATGAATTGGGAATATCTGATTTTTTTATAGTAAAGTTGTGCTATGATAATAGAAAATTTATCAACCACAAGCGAAAGATTGGGCCTATGAATAAAAAATACAGCAAACAAGATGATGACAAAAAACTGCTTCAGACCCCCAAACCCGACGGCATTGATTTTACAGACAGCGATCCCTGGAGGGTCCTGCGCATACAGGGCGAGTTTGTTGAAGGTTTTGATACTTTGTCTGGAATAGATCCCTGTATTGCCATATTTGGTTCAGCCCGCACCAAACCAGATGACAAATATTACAAGGCGGCAGAAAAAACCGGTGCCCTGCTGGTAGAAAAGAAATTTGGGGTGATCACCGGCGGTGGGCCCGGCATTATGGAAGCAGGCAACAAAGGCGCCTTTGAAGCGGGGGGCCAGTCCATTGGTGCCAATATACAGCTGCCTTTTGAGCAGACCCCCAATGCTTATCAGAATATCTCTTTGGATTTTCGCTATTTCTTTGTGCGTAAAATGATTTTTGTCAAGTATTCTGTAGGTTTTATTATTTTTCCGGGGGGTTTTGGCACCCTAGATGAGTTGTTTGAATCCTTGACGCTGGCCCAGACCAATAAGATCGATCATTTCCCCATCGTGCTCTATGGCAGTGAATACTGGAAGGAACTGTGCGATTGGATTGATAAATGCATGCTTCAAAAGCATTGCAATATAAGCCCTGAAGATCAAAACCTGTATCAGATTGTAGACAGCCCTCAGGATGCTGTAGACCAGGTGATACGGGTGAGCAAAAAAAATGGGCTTATGTAAAGCCTGAACCGCAAACTTGTGTTTCTGGCAGTCAATTGTTTCTATTTGGCAGCCCTGAAGCAAAGTTTGGGCCCGTATAGCTAAGATTTGGTGCTATTTTTTCTCTTTTTTATTCTTGCCCATTGGTCCTTTAGGGTTGCAGTGCGGTTCAACACCAGCCTTTGGTCAGAGCTGTCATCATCCACATAGAAATATCCCACTCTTTCAAACTGGAATATTTGGCCCGGCTTGGCTGCGGCAAGAGAAGGCTCCAGCTGGCATCGGTTATTGACGGTAAGCGATTGGGGGTTTAGGCTGTCCATAAAGTCTTCATCCTGGCCAGGGCCTTGGCGGCTGAACAATGTATCATAGATCCTGATATCAGCATTGACGGCATGGGGCGCAGAAACCCAGTGCAGGGTTGCTTTTACCTTTCTGCGGTCGGGGGCATCGCCGCCTTTGGTGGCCGGGTCATAGGTGCAGCGCAGAGAGGTAATGTTTCCCCGGCTGTCCTTTTCTACTCCTATGCACTTGATAAAATAAGCATACCGTAACCGCACTTCTCTTCCCGGGGCCAGCCGGTAGAATTTTTTGGGCGGATCTTCCATAAAGTCGCCCCTTTCTATATATAGGACACGGGAAAAAGGAACCTTTCTTTTTCCCGCTGAGGGGTCTTCGGGATTGTTGACTGCATCCAGCTGTTCGCTTTCCCCCTGGGGATAATTTTCGATAACCACCTTCAGGGGGTCTAGCACGCCCATCACTCTGGAGGCTTTACGGTTGAGCTCTTGTCTGACAAAATGTTCCAAATACTCAATTTCAATGGTGCTTTCCGATTTGGCTACACCAATGGCCTGGCAAAAATTGCGTATGGCCTGGGGCGGGTAACCCCTTCTGCGCATACCGGAAAGGGTAGGCATGCGGGGATCGTCCCATCCGTGTACATAGTTTTGTTCTACAAGTGTTTTAAGCATTCTTTTACTGGTGACCATATGGGTTAGGTTGAGCCGGGCAAACTCGATCTGCCGGGGATGATGTATATCCAGCTGGTCCAAAAACCAGTCATAGAGGGGACGATGATCTTCAAATTCCAAAGTGCAGATGGAATGGGTGATTTTTTCAATAGAATCGGATTGCCCATGGGCCCAGTCATAGGTGGGATAGATACACCATTGTTTTCCGGTACGGTGATGGCTTTGGTGCATAATTCTGTACATCACCGGGTCCCGCATGTTCAGGTTGGGGGAAGCCATATCGATTTTTGCCCTGAGCACTTTGGCGCCGTCAGGGTATTTTCCTTGCCGCATGTTTTCAAATAGTTGCAAATTTTCTTCAACAGACCTCTTCCGGTACGGGCTGTCTTGGCCGGGCTGGGTTAAGGTGCCCCGATATTGCCGGATCTGGTCTGCATCCAGGTCACAGACATAGGCTTTTGATTTGTGAATAAGGTCTAAGGCAAAATCATAAAGCTTTTGGAAATAATCTGAAGCATAGTATTCTCTATTTCCCCAGGAAAATCCCAGCCAATGGATATCTTTTTTAATAGAATTCACATAAGCAGACTCTTCCTTGCTGGGATTGGTATCGTCAAAACGCAAATTGCATTGCCCTCCAAACTCGGCAGCCAATTCAAAATTTAAGCATATGGCCTTGGCATGCCCGATATGCAGATATCCATTGGGTTCAGGGGGAAAGCGGGTGTGCAGTTTTTTAAATTTGCCTTCCCTGTAGTCTTTTTTTATGGTATCTCTTATAAAGTCTGTTTTCTCTAAGCTTTGGTCCATAAGCTGCTTTCTGCAAATTAATATATACTTAGTAGCAAATTGAATCATATTTTTCACCATTGGACAACCCCTTACTCGGACCTTTAAGGAAACTGAAGCTGCAAAGACCCTAAAACAAAATATGCGGTTCTTTTTTAAAGCTGGAAGAAGCCGGATGCAGTTTTAGGCAAAGCCCCAAGTTTGCCGATATAAACAGTAGGGAGAGCAGCGATGATCAAAGATAAGAAAAAATGGTATAATTTGGGGATAAAACTGACTGCAGAACACCGTTTTGTGGATGCTCAAAAAGCCTACCTGATCGCTTTATCCCTGGACAGAACATACAAGAAGGCATGGAATAATCTGGGCATTCTTTTCTATCACCAGGAACAGCTAGATCAGGCAAGGGATGCTTTCAAGCAGGCATTGCGCATAGATCCCGCTTATGCGGAAGCCCGCAACAACCTACATATAACCTATTTAAGGGCCAAACACTCTGAATAGAAGGAATAAACTTTGACTTAAGGCTCAATTTCTATTTTAATAGTTAACACCTGTCAATATCCTGTACGAATATGTGTATGCATTTAGAAAATCTATCCATTTTTTTTCAAAAGCTGGACGGCGCAGAAGACACCAACCAAATTTTTCGTCTGTTTGCCCAAGAGGTGCTGCCCCTGACCGGGTTTGATTACTGCGGCCTGTATGGGGCAGACCATCAAAGGGACGCGCTGATACTCATGCGGTCAAAAAAAACAGCCCCATTGGTGCCGCCTGAATCGGAGGCGCTGGCCCAATACGGCCTAGCCCGCAAGATGCTTGAAGGACAGTCCTTTTTCCGCTTTTACAGAAAACAGGAATCCGGCTATGGGTTCTGCGAACAATACCCGGGAAAAGGGTGGAACCTTTTGGCTGGCATACCAGTCATGCGTAAAGGGCAGCTGAATGCAGCCATTGTGCTGGCCTCGGAAAAGTTTTCCAGTATTCCATCAGAAATTCCACCTTTGCTCCAAATTATTTGCAGGCAATTGGGGGCAAAGATTGCTGCAGAAAATGGTCTGGATTGTAAAGACAGCAGAAAAAAAGGCAAAATCCTGGTAGACCATACCGGAGAGGGCATCATTGAAACAGATCTAACCGGTAACATCCGGAATGCCAACCAGCGAGCTGCGCAGATACTGCGTTTGACGCGGAAAAATCAGCTAAAGGGCAAGAATGTGATGGATTTTTTCCAAATCCCCCTGGAAAAGGTGATCAGCAAGGGGGGAATGACCGTATTTGTTGATTTGGTTACCCCTGATCAAAACCTTATCTCAGTAAAAATAAGTTCCATGCTTGTTCACGCTAAACATGATTCGATTATCCAATGGTTTTTATCCGATACCACCGATTACAAAAAGAACAATAAAAGGCTGGAGAAAAATCTTTTATTTGCTCAGGGCATCGCGTTTTTTGCCACCAGGTTTATCAACAGCAGACAGGGAGAAGTTGATACACTCATTCATGATATCTTAAAACAGGCCGGTGAGTTCGCCCAGGTGGACCGAAGCCATATTTTTCAAATTTGCCCAGACGGAAAACATATGGACAATACACATGAATGGACCGCAGAGGGCATCGCATCCCAGAAGGATATTTTACAAAATCAACCCTGTCAATCCTTTCCCTGGTGGTTTAGAAAACTAACTGACCACCAACCGATTATTGTTCCAGACATCCAGGATCTCCCCCCGGAAGCGAGCGCCGAAAAAGAGATTTTACGTTTACAGAATATCATTTCAGTCTGTGCGGTTCCGCTGCAGAAAAATGGGACTTTGCATGGTTTTCTGGGTTTTGATTCAGTGAAAAAAGGGAAAAGGTGGGATCGGGAAACCGTCAACCTGCTTCAGATCATCGGGGAGATCATCATCAATGCCCTGCAAAAAAAGGCTATGCTGGAAAAATTGGGCCAAAGTCAGGAAAATCAGGAAACCTTTTTTCATACAGTTGAAGATTTCATGCTGGTCATGGATATACAAGGAAAGCTGTTGCATGTCAATGATATCTGCCTAAAAAAACTGGGTTACAGTAAAAAGGAACTCATTGGGAAACCCTATTTGTGTCTACACCCTAAAAACATGCACCAGGAAACAGAAGAATTATTAGAATTGGTGCAACAAGGCAGGAAAAACATATGCAAAGTCCCTTTTGTCACCAAATCCGGAAAACACATCCCTGTGGAGACCAAGGTTAGCCTTGGCAAATGGTGGGGAAAGGATGCCTTGTTCTGTGTTTCCAGGGACAATACCAGGCACCTTAAGAATATAAAGCTCTTAAAAAGAGTAGCTGTAGAGAAACAAACCCTTCTAAAAGAAGTCAACCACCGGGTTAAAAACAATCT
The DNA here is from genome assembly GCA_003567835.1 of Actinomycetota bacterium. GTDB lineage: Bacteria > Actinomycetota > Humimicrobiia > Humimicrobiales > Humimicrobiaceae > Halolacustris > Halolacustris primus. Next base: position 11,757 of record PWYO01000322.1, read on the forward strand.
TCAGCTAATGATCAGCCTGCTGAACCTGCAGATGGAAGAGGTCTGCCATGAGGACAGGTGCTTTGAAATTTTACATAAGACCAAGAACCGGATCATGCTCATGGCTGCCATGCATGAAAAGCTTTACCATTCCCATAATTTTGCCAATATAGACTTTGGGGAGTATATAAGGGTAATACTGGACAACCTCCTCTCTTTTTATACGGAACAGCATCAACAGATCCGCATTCAAACGGATATTCACAATATTTACCTCAATATTGCTACAGCCATCCCGGTGAGCCTGATCATCAATGAGCTGGTTTCCAATTGCTTCAGCCATGCTTTTGCCGACCAAGACCATGGAACCGTTGAAGTTATCATGTCTACCTCCAATCATATTGATTATAATTTGACGATAAGGGATAATGGTATTGGTGTTCCTCAAGGCATTGATTTATCCAATGCCCAAAGTTTGGGGTTCCAGCTGGTGGCAGACCTGACCAGGCAGCTTTCCGGCTCCATCCGTTATGATGGTAGCCGGGGCACCAGTTTTTTTATAAAATTTAAAAGGATTTAAGTGAAAAAATTCGGACCAAAAATATTAATCGTTGAAGACCAGGCAATTGTGGCCAGGGATATTGAAAAGACTTTAAAAAAGCAGGGATTTGCGGTGACAGGCATAGCGGACAGCGGAGAGGATGCTTTTAATTTTGCTGCCAGCGATAAGCCGGATGTCATCCTCATGGATATTGTACTGAAAGGGAAAATGGACGGTATTGATGCCACTCAATTGATTTTGCAAAAATTCGATATCCCCATTATTTTTTTAACTGCCTATTCTGATAAGAAAACAAAGTCAAGGGCAAAGAAAGTCAAACACCATGGTTTCCTTACCAAGCCTTACCAAAAAGAAGACCTTTTCTTTGCGGTCCAATCTGCTCTTTGCAGGCAAATAGAGACCGGAAAGAAAAAAGATGTTCAGCCACCCAATCTAAAAAACATCGTAGAGGATCATGAGCAGCGAGCTCTGGATCTGCTGGCTGAAGGAAAAGATGACCAGGCCAGAATTTTGCTGGAAGAAAATATTGAAATAGGCACCAGTTCCTGCCTGTCCTATGACCTTCTTTTAAATCTCTATGATATCGATAAAGATTACACCAAGATCATTACTACCATCAATAATGCCATTACCTATTGCATCCAAAA
>PWYO01000170.1 GCA_003567835.1 Actinomycetota bacterium
GAAAGTATCGATGCAAGGCATAGGGGCGGAGCTACCCGTATTAGTGATGAAGTTTCTGTAATGGAAATGGAGCGAAGGGGTGGCAGTAGCTTAGTCTTAAGTTGGTCAACCGAAAGGGAGGAACCTTCTATTGGGCCTAAGCGAAGTAAGCCGTGTAAATCAAGAGGTTTACGCACGGTTGACGAGGGCCTCGGGGTGAGATTCCCCGGGGCTACTCTGCGATGCTTGGTTCCAGGGGGTTGGTTTTAAGCCTTTTTCATCTACGTCTGTCCATGCTGATAGGCAAGACCTGCAAAGATTGATATAAGCAAAATTAGCTTTATAAAACCAAATAAGTTTCATGGCAGAAAAAACGTATTTCCAATTATTCAGGCAAATACCCAGGCCATTCAGCGGGTTTTCTTTGCTTCCTGTTTAGAAAAAACTTTGATATTGTGCATAGAGGGCTATAAGGACCTTCAAACGGTGTAAATGGACCAAATATTCATTTTTCATTGCACATCCTATACAATACGGAATAGAATCAAAAAATCCAGCATAGGAAAATGGATTGCAAATCTAACAGGGATTTCATAAGTTCACCGGACGCGGTATGCTTAAAAGGCAAGAAAGCTTTGGTATCCGGTGCTGCTTCAGGGATAGGAAAAGCGATCTGCTGGCGACTTGCAGATGCTGGTTCAGATCTCATACTTGTGGATATCAACAAAGGAGGCCTTCATCGTGCCCAAAAAGAGTTTCACCATTTCCAGAACAAAATAAAATCATTTGCAGTAGATTTATCGGACAAAAACAATGTTGACCGTCTTTGGAAGAATATAGGGGACAATGCCCCGGATATTTTGATCAACAATTGTGGTATTTACCCTCCAAAGGATTATCTGGAAATCGAGCAGGCGTTCTATGATCGGATTTTTGGTGTAAACCTTGATGCGGTTTTTTGGATGTGCCAGAATTTTATTCGAAGCAGGGAAAAGCAAGGAGGCATTATCGTCAACACTTCTTCTATTGAGGCGGTGCTGCCTTTTAAAGATGAAATGGCCCATTACAGTGTCAGTAAATCGGGTGTTTCCGCATTAACCCGGGCCCTGGCCCATGATTACGGCAAAAAAGGGTTTAGGGTAAACGGGGTTATACCGGGAGTGGTCAGGACACCCGGAATCGACAATCAGGTCAAAATGGCCATCAGGAAAATGAAATTCAATCTTTTTAACAACGGTTTTCAATATAAGCGCAGGATTGCGCTGGGAAGGCTGGGCAGGCCGGATGAGATAGCCAAGGTCATATTGTTTTTGTGCAGCGATCTTGCCAGTTATGTCCAGGGTGTGATGATTCCGGTTGACGGCGGTTTTTTGGTATCCTGACTACAGATGGACTGTGTATTGTTCAAGGTATCTACATTTTAATGTATATTCAAAACCTATTTTTTTCCGATTTTACTTTCTGGGTTTATTCAAATTTTTCTGGATAGCAGGCCTTCATGGTCTTGGCAATGGCTTGTTTTAGGCCCCCTCTGCTGTAGCCTAGTTTTTTTACAGCATAGGCAGGATCAAAGTAAAGATCATCAGTCATGATATCAGCCATCAAATATTGCGGATCCAGCCCGCCCTCCAGGCCCTTTCTTTTAAAATCCCATTTGATGGCTGCCCCTGCTGCCACAGCCAAACATTTGGGGATATTGATGATTTTTTTCTTTTCACCGAGTGCTGACATCATGATGGTAAGCATATCCCGAAAAGAGCGGTTCTCATCGCCTACTGCATATCTTTTTCCATGTTCTCCGTACTCGACAGCGCCGATGATTGCTTCGGCAACATGTTCTACAGCAATCATATTGGTCCCCCCTTTGGGAAAGCATATGACTTTACCGCTTGCAAAGCGGTCAAGCAAAACATCCTTCCACAAAGGTGTTCGATTGGGCATAGCCCCGAATATATAGGGGAGTTCCAGGACAACCACTGCCATCGCTTCTTTTCCAGCCGCAATGACTTTTTGCGCTTGTTCAACCCGGCATCTAATATAAGGGTGGCGTTTGGCCAATTGTTTCTCAGGCCATATTCTATCAAAATATGCAAAATAAGAATTCAGTAAAACCATTTTTTTAACCCCGGCCTTCCGTGCAGCAGTTGCCACTTTTTCCACTGCATGGACCAGTCTTGTGCTGAAAAAATCATAGGCTGGTGCAGGAGGGGTGATCCTGTCATCTGGGCCGACCGAATAAATCATGGCATCATAACCGGTAAAGCGCTTAAACAGATCCTGTTCTGAAAGCACGAAAACATCACCAAATTCGACTTGTATTTCTGATGGATACCATTCCCCAAGCTCTACGTCATCGATGGCCAGCGCATCGATTTGATGGCCTCTTGCCAGTGCTTCCAATGCTGCATGGTAGCCCAAAAAACCAGTCCCGCCGACGATCATGATTTTCATAAAGTCCTGTCCTCTCTGGTTATAGGATTATCTTATGCGCAAAACACGAAAATTGTTGTTATCTATGATTGTACCAAGTAGCCTTATTTTTGGCTCTGCCTATTTTTTTAAATGAAAATTCTAATAGAAGGTAGTTTGTATTCCCTTGTTCCCAGAAGCAACATGGATACATGCAACTTGGCCTCCTTTGCTTTACATACCCAGCGGTGCATTTTTGGCCTGGCCGCCATGCAGGCATACGCTTTCGGCAAGTGGCCGGTATAGACAAAACCATAGAGCAGGCATTCATAAAACCGAACATATAAAGGAAGCGAAAAAATCATTTTAGTCAGAGCAATAGGTTGCTCAAGTTGTGCGGTTGCCGCACTCTTTCCAGCCGGTCCATTTTTTTATGGTATTTTTGCTGGGTATGGCAAATTTATTGGTTATGGTAACCCAGTGATACTCATCAATTAAAGTTGGGATTGTGGCATGGCGCCTTTCAATCTTCCTGGTCAA
>PWYO01000172.1 GCA_003567835.1 Actinomycetota bacterium
AAATTGCTTTTTCTTCTATGGTGGTGTGATTTTTAGCAAAAATATTATTTTCATTTTACGCAGAATGCTATCAATGATGAGATTGATTGATGCGCTTAAAAAATATATAATCGCCAAAAGAGGGCAGTTACAGGCAAAAAAAAGAGACCCTAAGTTAACTTTTACCTTAGCTTCCGCCTTAGGTTACTCAGCATCTTGGGGCCTTCGCTTAGAATTCTCATTGGTGCTCCTAAGATTACCATACTACTTTTTGCATTCTTTCGTCCGCAAATTCCATAGGCTCCTAGAAGCTGCCTCCTATTCTAAGGATATTTTAAAATATACAGGATAGATTATATGGCTGTCAAGAAAAAATTTAAAAAAAATTGTTATTCCCTGTTGAACAGGTTGCAGGCTTCAAACGCTGCATTTTTTAAAAAAGATGATCTTTTCCGCATATAAGAAGACCGAAGCATTAATCAGCATAATCCGGTTTGTATATGATACATTTCCTTGTTTGGATAATAGAAAACTTGACTCTAAGGACCTCTGGCCAGCCGCAGTCCTACAAAATTATTGGTGCCTGAAGGCCCTCCATCCCCTATGCTCCCCAGCAAAATTCCTCCCCGCACCACACGGTTTGAGCCGGTCCTGGTAAATGTCCATTCCCAAATGTTTCCGCTCATATCATAGATGCCCAGTGCGTTGGGTGCTTTGCTCCTTACTTCGGCGGTCATGCCATCAGTCTCTTCGGTGGTCACCGCAACTTGTTCAGTAGCCTGGATATCATCATATGGCGCAGAGGCACCGCTTGCATGGTTTCCGGGGGTCCAGGTTTTTCCATCCACATATCTAGCAGCCAGATCCCATTCCTCACTTGTGGGCAAACGGAAACCATTGGCTGGAGCCTGTATCACATCGCTTAATTGCTGAACACTTCCATCCGATGAATCTTTGATAACCTGTCCGTCTATGTTGCGATAAACCGCCTCAAGACCGCTCATCTCAGATAGGGCGTTGGCCCAGACAATGCTGTCATAGAAACTGATCATAGTCACCGGCTGGCCTGTGGTCTCCGGGATTTGACCCTGCTGCCCAAAGCTTCCCTCCCATCCAGGGTTTTGGAAAATATAGCCATTGCCTTCAGCCCAAATCCTGACCTCATGGTACAGCGCATAGGTCACCGGTACATCGGCCATCTCAAATCCGCCGGAAACCAGGGCAGAATCTGCGTCATCCCATCCAATGGGGACTTCATATTCCCCGGGCGGGACTGGCCGCATCCAAAATGCATCCATAAATTTTTGATCCTGCTTTTCCTGCTGCGGCTTTCCGGCTTGCATAGTCTCCTTGGATGCATCGGGTTCCGGTGTACTGGAAAAGCTTTGTTTCGACCCGTCTTTTACAATCCGGAACCCATTTCTTTCATCAGCGCAGGAGGGATCCATCACATGGTATATTCCCAGCTGAATCATCCAGCCATCACTCCTATATTCTCCTCCCGCATGAATCCGGTGTTCACCGTAGGCTGTAAAGGTCCATTCTGTAATATTGCCGCTCATATCATAGATGCCTAGTGCATTGGGTTTTCTGCTCTTTACAGGCTCTGTCTTGGTGGCCCCGCCAAGTCCGGGACCGCCCCAATACACTGCATATGCTGCGCTTGCCTCACATAATGCCATAGCCCCGGTTTCATCAATGTCTTTGACCGGCACTTCTGAACCGCTTACATGGTCGCAGGGGGTCCAGTTGTTCCCATCAATGTATCTTGCAGCCAGATGCCATTCTGCCTGTGTGGGCAGACGATAGCCATTGCCATTGATCTGAACAGCAGCATCAATGGCTTGATGATCTTCTCTGTTTCTGAGAATATCCCCGTCAGGACTTCTATAAATGGGCTCTTTTCCTTCCATCTCTGAAAGCGCATTGCACCAAATAACCGCATTGCGCCAGTTTACGCATGTGACAGGTTCTTGGCTGGCTTCTGTGGGCGGTGCATGCGGTTTCCCTTTGCTTCCTTCAAGGCCGGTGGTTATATCGTATCCATTTTGTTGAGCCCAGCTCCTTACCGCATACCACAACGCAAAGGTCACTTCCGTTTCTGCAATATAGAAGCCTCCGACAGCTTCCACGGTCTCGGCAATATCCCGTTCACTTTGCGCATACAATCCTCCTATTGGGATGGTATAATTCCCCGCGGGGACAAGAATCATATTAAAAGACGGAATAGTGTCTGAACCAGGAGACGGCTCAGCGGCTGGCGGGCCCGATTGCTCTGGCTCCTGTATTTTTGGGCTTTCTTCTGTATCCTCATCAAATCTGTTTAAAAACGACAGGTCTATGCGGCAGGCCAAGGCGATGACCAGTATCAATATAAGGAACAAGATCGGAACAAGTAACCGCATCCTGGTCATGATAGGCTCCCGTTTAATTTTTGTGTTATACTTATTGTAACCTATTATTAAATGATTTTACAAAATTTATACAAAAATTTTAAAATTCAAAAGTTTTAATGATTGATAAGATGCCCCGTTTACATCTCTCAAATTTCTCCTTAAAAATAAACAATATTCTTTCACATTCTAGATTATATTTTTCCATATGAGCAGACCTCTGCCTAAACCCCGGTTATGTCCCAGGACTTGCATGCACAAGCCTTGCAGAATGCCATTACCTGATGGTCGTAGTTGCCATGGCTGCATTGGTAAGCGTGATTCTTATCAAAGTCCTGCAAACAGTAGACATGCCCTGAAATATATGCTGGTTGCCAGCCTTAAATAGTCCAAGGCTATCACATGAATATTGAAAACACCTCAGTTTAGCCTGATGGTTTTGTAAAATTTTTCAAAAAGGCAGAAGCTCCCATACAAGCAGTGTATTTTATTTGCCTATTGCATGCTTTTTTCATATGATTATACACATTCATAATAGGTTGTTGACGCTGGCC
>PWYO01000262.1 GCA_003567835.1 Actinomycetota bacterium
CGGTAAGCCTGGCCCCCCTGCTTTCCTCACTTTTTGGGGCTAACCCGGCTGGTTTTTCGGTCTCTTCTGCAGTCTTTTCGGCGTCTTCGCCTTGCCGGCTTTCTTCTTGGTCCTCTTCTGCAGTCTTTTCGGTCTCTTCGGCCTGCTGGCTTTCTTCTCTAAAAGCATCGCCGATGCTTTCGCCAAATGTCTTTGCAGCTTCTCCCGCTTCTTTGAATTTTTTTCTTACTTCTTCATCCTTAAACCGGTCACCAAATGCTTTTCCGGACTCCGAGGCGCTCTTGCCGAACTCTCTGGCCTTTTTTTTCAGTTGGGGGTCATTAAAAACTTTGGCCAAAGCTTCCCCGAACTCTTCAACCATCCGGCCAAAACTCTCGCCCACATCCTTCTTTTTGTTCTCAGTCACCCTGCCTCCTTCCTGCTGGTTGATATGTGTCTATGCAATGATGTTTTTTTTCAGATAATTGGCTACCGCCTTGCCCAGCAGAGCATGGCTTTGGGCATCATAATGGATGCCGTCAATTTTGCTGGGTTTGATAACCTTGCCTACCTGAAAATAATCGCAGCCTTTCTGGGCGGCAATTTTTTTTAGATATCCCCCTAGTTTTCTGGATTTTGTTTCCGCCCCTTCAAACATAGACGCAAACTCTGAAATTTTGCCCAAAGGCGGGGGGCACATCAGCAAAACCCGGGGAGGCGCCCCATCAACACCCGCCTGGCTGGAATCAATGGTGTCTATCAGGCTGCCAATGCCCAAAGCAATATCATATGCTGACACCGAAAATCTTTTTTTAAGATCATTGGTGCCCAGCATCAGCAGCACATAATCCAGGGGGGCATGGCTTTCCAGGCAGGGCAGCAGATAAGATAAGCCGTTTTTATGCCTGCCCTCTAAGGGATCATCAAATACCGTGGTTCTGCCATTGAGTCCTTCTTCGATAACTTGGAAATGGTCTCCCAGTTCATGGGCAAGAACCCCGGTCCACCTTTGATGCCGATCGAACCGGAGATTGCCCCCAATAATGGTTTGGGTCATGATGTCAAAGCCCACAGGCATGCACCCATAGGTATTAGAATCCCCGTAGCATAGCAATGTTTTCATCATACAGACCTTTCCTTTCTGTTGCATAAACCACGCAGTGGCTGTTGATCATGGTTTTTCTGCATTTTTCACCGACCATTATCTATCCATGAATAGCCTATTTTGTCATTTAGTATACAGGAAAAATCCATTGGCTTAAACAGCAGTTGCCGGCTGCCTTATATTTTTATGCAAAGGCCGTCAACAGCAATGGCCACATCAATTTCATCCTGGCTGTATTCCATGATTTTTTTGCTCAGCAGGTCCCTGTCCATGGTTACGATTTGCTTTCCGCAATGGGTTATAATCAATCGAGGGATTCTGTATTTTTTACACCAGCCTATCATGGTTTTGACCTGGGTATGGCCAAAAAGCTTTCCGTTCCTTCTCCTTACCATATTGATATTCAGGCTGGATCCATCAGCAATAAGCACATCGGTGCCTGCGAGCACCTTTTGTTTATCTTCTTGGGTATCAATAAGGTCTGGAGCATATACGATTTGTTTCAGTCCCTTCATCTTATAGCAAACTGCAGGACAGCGGAATGAATGCAAAACCTTGTGGGCGGTAATATGTAAGTCTTGTACAGAAAAACTTTTTCCCGCATCGATAATCCTGTACTTTCTGGGCTTGTTTTTACTATAGTCAAAGGTTTCCCGGGTGAGGTAGACAGGTATTTTCACCATGCTTGCATCCTTTTTGGTCCAAATATAATGGTCTGGATGGGCATGGGTAATCAGCAGGGCATCAAAACCGTTGAGGACATCCTCCAATGCGGGATCATATTTTTCCCCAAGGTCAATCAAGACACTTGCTTTTGGCGTTTGTACCACCAGTGAAGCATTGTATGTATGGCGGCGGCTGCTCTCTTCAATCTCGCCTCTGGTTCCAGGGAAGCGGAGTATCATGGAATGCCCTCCTCTCCTAAGCCAGCCGCAGCCATGCCTGCCGCAGACCTATCGGCTTGCATCATGATCCTTGTATGTGGGGATGACTCTGCCTGAATTCTTCCCATTTGTTTAAGCATTTTAATACCTGGTCATCGGACACATCATACCAGTTCCGGTAAACCTGGGCCACCGCCCTAAAATTGGAAGGCTTTTTTAGCACGACAACCTCATCAACCATCATGGAAATCTCCCTGGCCACTTCCGAGGAAGCTACGGGCACCGCCACTACAATTTTACCTGCATTTTGGTGGCGGCAATATTGGATAGAAGCACGCATGGTGGAACCCATGGCCAATCCATCATCGACCAGGATCACTGTTTTAGCTGAAATATCAGGCAGGTGTTTTGCGCCCCTTAATGCATGAACCCTCCTTTTAATTTCCTGGCTCTTTTTTTCCTTTATTTCTTCAATCTCCCCTACTGACAGCCAGGAACCGGCTTGATTGCAGATAAAGGTACTGCCATCCTCGGAAATTGCCCCAAAGCCGGCTTCGGGGTTATAAGGGAGTGGAAGTTTGCAGGATACAAGCAGGTTAAAATAGGCATGCAGGTATTTGGCCACTTCAAAACCCACTTCTACCCCGCCCCTGGGTATGGCCAATACCATGACATCTTTCTTTCGATAATGGTCCAAACGTTTTGCCAATTTTTTCCCTGCATCTTTACGATCTTGGAACATGGTTACCACCCCGCTAAAAACATGACTCTTTTATGTATGAAAAATCTGCATCCATTTTCGCTATGAATATTTGCTTGCTCCTTTTTTATTATAGTTTAGACCAAAAAAGTATTCAATCAATGCCGCCTTAGGGTAATCCTAACCGCAAAAAATCAACCAAGTATAATCAATGTTTGAGAATCGGATTCAAGCAGCCATTC
>PWYO01000148.1 GCA_003567835.1 Actinomycetota bacterium
CGGAACCTACAGGTATAGTATTACCTGATGATGAAGACCTACCTTTCCTTGAAGTAGCTATAAATGGAAATATTAAGATACTCGTGACCGGAAATAAAAAACATTTCCCAAAGAAGAAGTACAGGCAGGGAGACATTTATTCACCAAGAGAATTTATCAAGTTATTGTATTCCTTGATAAATTCTCTTGGTGAATAAATGTCTACCTGCCTGTATTTCTTCTTTGGGAAATGTTTTTTATTTCCGGTCACGAGTATCTTAATATTTCCATTTATAGCTACTTCAAGGAAAGGTAGGTCTTCATCATCAGGTAATACTATACCTGTAGGTTCCGAAATAATATTAATACCCTCAGCTTCAATTTCATTCAATATGTTGTCAACTGATTCACTATCAAAACCAAACTTTTCCCTACCCAAGACTTCTCTATACTCATCTAATATCCTGTTGTCTATACCAAGTCTTATTTTACCGTTTAAAATTAATCTTAATATATTACCAGAGGGCCTATTAGGCTTTAATAGACCTGATACAACTATGTTGGTATCTGCAACTATTATCAACTTACCTCTCCCTACGGGCTGACTGGATCTCTTTTTCTATATCATTATCAGTTAATTTATCTAATCCTTTTTCTTTGGAATATCTCTGTAACCTATCCATTGCTTCAAGAGCCCTGCTTCTTCGTAACAAGGACAGAGTCTGTTCAAGTTTTTCTTCATCAGTGCTGTTTAGAATGGCAAATGGTTTTCCATTTAAAGTAAGGATTAAATCCTTTTCAACCTTTAATTTTTTCCAGACTTCTCCAGGACGTAGTCTTAATTCTCTTACATTAATAAATCTCATATAAATCACCTCTTCAATTATTATATTATTTGTCCTACTTTTAGTAAACATAAATTTCTTAAAATTGGGCACTGTTTTTTACTAATTAATTCCCAGTAAGATTTAATTACATTATTATTCTAACAGAACAATATAAAAATAGGAGCAATTATACATTTGTGTATATGTGTATCATGGTGGGCCCACCAGGACTCGAACCTGGGACCTCCGCATTATGAGTGCGCTGCTCTAACCAACTGAGCTATGGGCCCTTGCAGAATATTTGACAATTGCATATATTAATAAAAAAGGCCCAATAAGTCAATTAATTTAAAAAGGGGGTATAGTAATATGCAAGGCAAGACAAAAATTACTTTTTTTGGACATGCAATGTTTATGGTGGAATCTTCAGAGGGAATAAAAATTGCCATGGATCCCTATGACCGGCAAATCAAAGATTCACTGCCTGATGTATCTGCCGATCTTCTGCTGGTCTCCCATGACCATTTTGACCATTCCAACATGGATCTTTTTAAAAATAGACCAGAAGTGGTAGACAGACCGGGAAAAAATAATATCAAAGGCATACAAATTGAGGGTATAAGAACTTACCATGACCGCAGCCATGGTGCAGAGAGAGGGGAAAACATTGTTTTCAAATTCCTTGTTGATGGCATTCAGTTTGTCCACTTGGGAGACCTTGGTCATATGCTTTCAGAAGAACAATTGGGCAAATTAAAAAATGTGGATGTGGCTATGCTGCCCATCGGTGGCGTTTATACCATTAATTTTAAGGAAGCAATACAGCTGATCGATCATATTGCACCCAGAGCTGCCATTCCCATGCATTTTAAACAGGAGGATACTAAAACTGATGTGGACGGCATCCGTCCTTTTTTACAAGAAATCCAAGGCCATAAAAACCTCGGCCATACCATAGAAATAACCAAGAAAGAGCTTCCTGCAAAAACAGAAATATGGGTTCTAAAATCTGACTAACAAACCTGATTAAAAACCATATGCAAGAGCGCGGTTGTCCTGTTTAACAGCCTTTCTTTTTTCAAGTTTGAAAACAAGGCAAAAAGTATTCCGGCTGATGCAACTCAGAAGCAATTTTTAGGGCAATCTTTTGTTTATCTCCTGCTTTGGCACTGCCCCAGCCCTGCAGCAAACAAAAGGACTGTATTCGGCAATTGTCATTTTTTAAAGGACTGCCTGACAGACGGCCTTTCTTACATCATATTTTTCTTCTTGAAGCTAAAGTAACCGCTATCTGCAACTATGATATGGTCCAGGGCCTCTATGCCCATAATTGCGCATGATTTTACCAGTCTTCTTGTAATTTCAATATCATCCATAGAGGGCTGGGGATCTCCGCTGGGATGATTGTGTATGAATATCAATGCAGACGCTGACGCTTGTATGGCAGGCTTTAACACTTCCCTGGGGTGAACAATAGATGAACTCAGGGAACCCATAGATATCAACACTTCTTTTATTAACTTGTTTTTAATATTTAAAAGAAGGATCCGAAACTGTTCCCTTTTTAAGCTTTTTAGAAGAGGAATATAATAATTGGCCACTTCTTCGCTGCATCGAAAACGGACATTATTGCCATTTTTTTCAGATAACGCCCTCCTGCCCAGCTCCAGGGAAGCAATAATCTGACAAGCCTTTGCCCTCCCTATGCCCTTAACCTTGGTCAGCTCAGAAGCTGAAACATCCAGGAGCTCATTTAGATGCTTGTATTTTGAAAGCAATGCTTTAGCCAGATCCAGGGCTGACCGGCTGTGGCTGTTATTGCTTATCCCCGTCCTTAACATAATGGCCAATAGCTCAGAATTGCTCAGATATTCACAGCCGTACTTTATAAGCTTTTCTCTGGGCCGTTCATCTATTGGCCATCGGTTTATGGGCAGATAGTCTGATTTACTTTCCTGTTTTTTGAACAGTTTTCTTCTTTTTACAATCATAAAAGCAATAATAACCTATTTATGTATTTATGTAAATAGGTAAATTACTAATGCGCATATTTTAGCAATGCATAGGCTGATTGTTATCCTTGCATAAAGCCCTTAAATGCGGAAGGTATGGAATAGAGCTCGTCGATCTCTCTCTTGGTGGCCCATACCCATGGGGTTGCATTCTCTACCTCAGACACAAGAATGTGATAACCCTGCATCCTCCACTCCAAATGGGTAAAAACATGCCTAAGCGGGCCTTTAGCGGAGATGGTTTGAGCAGTGATTCCCCACTGTTTAAGCTTTCTTTTGCATTGCTGTTCGGTCAAATGGCCTGCCTGGTTGGGCAATTCCCAAAGATTGGCCAGAAGCCCGGTCTTTTTTCTTTTTTGTAAAGCAATCCGTTGTCCCCTTACCATGATCAACACTGTCTTTTTGGCAATTGTACGCTTCCTTTTGGGTGATTTTACTGGAATTTCTGCAGGCATTTTATGATACCCGGCATAACAAAATTGACTGGCCGGACATTTTCCGCATTTTGGCGCCCGGCCGGGCAAACAGACCTTGGCGCCTAATTCCATCAGGGCTTGGTTAAAGTCACCTATGCTTTCCAATGGTAAAAGCTTTTCGACAAACCCGTGAATCTGTTTTCTGGTGGCAAGCTGGCTGATATCATTTTTGTTTCCGGTAACCCTGGCCATAACACGCAGGACATTCCCGTCTACTGCAGCCACCCTGTGACCGAAAGCAATCGAGGCAATGGCGCCTGCCGAATAGGTGCCGATTCCCGGCAGTGCCAATAATGTTTTGTAGTCGGCCGGCATTTGACCATGATACTTTTGGACCATGATCCGGGCAGCTTTTTTTAAATACATGGCCCGGCGGTAATAGCCCAAACCCTGCCAGAGCTTTAAAAGATGATCATCGCTGAGCTCCGAAAGAGCCCGTATATTGGGTACCGAAGCAATAAACCTCTGGAAATAGACAATGGCTGTCTCTACCCTGGTTTGCTGAAGCATAACCTCGGAGACCCAAACATGGTACGGGGTTGGGTTTCTGCGCCAGGGAAGATCCCGTGCCTGGGCTTGATACCAAGCCAAAAGCTTATCCTGAAATGTCTTTAAGTGATCTGTAATGCGTTCCATTCCAAAAAAAAGTTCCATCATTGCAAAAGGTGCTTCTATTCTATACAGAATTGCAGGATATGCAATCACCCTTTACTTTGATGAGGGACCGGTTACAGACCACAATCGATGCTATGGGCCCAATAAACGGAAACCATGCCCTTTGCTTTCATCAAAAGCCATAGACAAAACCACTTTGAGAAGACCAGCTGCTAAAACTGGAACCTCAGGCCCTTTTTAGAATGAAGCCAGAAAAGACAAATGCATGCAAAAAGAGGTATGCATATTTAAAAAATAGGGTGTAGAATACGGTTTTTAGCAGTCCATATGCAGAGCAAGCTCCATCACAGACTGCTGCCTATAACAATGCTCAACAAGAACCCATTGGCAACAGAAGAAACCCCACTGATGCAGCATGCAATGGCATATGCAACCTGGGGTCAAACAGGTTTACAGCCGCCGAAAACATTTTTACCAAATAAAATACGCCTTGCAATATAGCCCCCATAAGCCGGGCATGGAGACGATGCAGGCAGTTTGAACAAGATTGCTAACAAAGGTCTATTTGAGCAAAATGTATGCTTTGGCTTTATCATGGCAAGGGGGTATACTATAATCCACTATAAAACGAGGAGGATAAGATGAAAAAACTGAGGTATGTAATCCCTATTTTTGTATTGTTCATTGCTATCTTTTTAATGCCTGCCTGCGCTGCAGCGCCAGAGGCTGTCCCTGAACCGGATGCAGCGCCGGAGCCGGAAGCCGTACAAGAGCCGGAGGTTGCCCCTGAACCTGAAGAACCGGAAACAATCCAGGAACCGGAAGAAGTTCCGGCAGAAGAACCCGACATTGCTGTGGGTGAACCTGAGCTGGTATGGAGCAGCCCCTATGAGAACTCCATCAACAGCCTGGCCGTTGATCCCGATGGGGAGATTCTGGCAGCGGGTGAGTTTAAAGTCACCTATATGCACCTTTTGGCTGACGGCACCCTGGTGGATGTAATTGCCCATGAGCATGCTGTCGAAGATCTGGCATTCTCTCTTGACGGCTCTTTTTTGGCTGCAGGCCAGGGCTATCATGGCGTGCTTCTTACCGACCTGGATACCGGAGAAGAATATATGACTTTAGACCATGGGCACAACAGCCGCGCAGCCTTTTCGCCTGACGGGGAACATCTTGCTACTGGAGACCGCCAAGGCATACTGTGGTTATGGCGGTTTGCAGACGGAGAAAAAATCTTGGAACTTGAGGATCCGGAGATAGAAGAAAAAGCCATACAGCAGCGTTGGGTGCTGGATATCGACTTTCATCCTTCAGGCAAACTTGTGGCCACCACCCACAATGATGATTCTGTCTATATCTGGGATCTGGAACAAGAGCAGGTAACAGCCTCTCTGCAGCTGGATGATCGTGGTTTTGGGTTTTCCCCGGATGAGACGGCAATGGCCGGCGCAGTTAGAGAAGACGGCCAGTACCTGGTCCGTTTATGGGATGTGGATGGCGACGGGCAGCAGGGCGATCTTGTTGTCCCTGGGGAAGTCCAAGATATTGCCTTCTCCCCGGGCGGAAATCTGTTGGCAGTGGCTACTTTCGGGAGGCCTACGGTACAAGATTCAGCATCAGCAGCCACCATTTATGACCTATCCACACAGCAGCTGCTGTATACCCTGGATATGAATTTGGACAATAATGATTATCCTCAAGTGCTTACGTTTACACCCGACGGGGGACACCTGGCTGTAGGCACCAATAACGGCTTGATTGAATTTTGGCGGCTGCCCGGCGCAGAACCCCTTGAAGCGCCAGAAATCGATATGACCGAGCCGCCCCCACTTCCCAGCGATGTACTCTTTGATACCGACAGTGCAGAACTGAAACCCGGTGCTGATGACTACCTTGCGGCAGTGGCAGCTGATCTATACCAAGCTTTGCCGGAGGCAACCATCACCTTTGTAGGACATACCGACAGCAGAGGCGATGCCGCTTATAATATGGAACTTTCCATGGACCGTGCAGCATCGGTCAAAGACTGGTTTGAAGCCTGGGCCCAGGACCAAGGCATAGACAGCTGGGTGCTTCAGGTTGACGGCCGCGGCGATACGGACCTCAAAGTCCCCGATACTGACATTGATGGGAATTTCCTGGAAGAAGCCGGCGCTTTGAACCGAAGAGTTGAAATTGAGATTGAGGGTTTAGACTAAATCCCGTCATTTCAAAACCCCTGCCGGGGTTGGCTTAATACCATGGGAACCAGCCTCCGGCAGGACGGTGTATTCGGACGGCGGACCTTTGCCTGCAAGACCCCTGCCGCACACTGAAACCCTATAAACCCAATCATTCAGCCTGCACTGAGAAAAACCCGCAGCTGCCAAGCCTGGCCTAGGCGGGCATCTGTATGACATCAACCGGCAAAATCTTTCCAAGCTGCCTATAACAGCCCAAGGGCAAGCCTATCTTGCTTCTTTTCCAAAAAAGCCTTTTCGGATGCCTGTAACGGCCCCGCATAAGTTTGGCCCGGTTTTTACAAGGTTTGAGGAAGATTTGGCCAAAACGGACCCCATCAAGATGGTGATAAAAACATGTGCCTGCAGGCACCCCTTTTTTCCAATGGGGCCCGCTCTATTTCGTAAGACTTTTGCAGAGAAAGATATATTTTGGCGCCTATTTCAAGGTAGGCGGCAAAAATATGCAGCATCATCCGCTTTTTGTTGAATATATTGTCAACTAAAAGTAGGCCGTAATCCTTATTTTGTCAATTTGAATAGGGTAGTATTAGGAAAAAATATCAATTTTTTTCTATGCACTATTCATATAAACATTTTGGCCAGGCTTTGGAAGAGATCATAACAGAAAAACAGATCAAGCTAAGAAGCCTGGCAAAAAAGACCAATCTCAATTACAGCTATTTTAGCAAACTGAAAAAAAAGAGCAGCCCGCCCCCGCCGAAAACCATGAAAGATATTGCCAAAGGACTGGGAATAAGTCCCTATTATTTCTTCGAATACCGCCTTCATGTGCTTGAAAAATTCCTATTCCATAATCCTTCCCTGGCCCGTAAGGTCATGGCCTATACCCAAAAAATTGCAGCACAACATCAATTAAAAGTTGCTGACGGAAAAATCCCATTCACAAATTCAGAAAAATAAGATATGTTTAGCATATGGATCTGCATAAACGCTCCAAACAATTGGACCGCATGCTGCGAAGCTGCACCTTATGCGGCCATCAATGCAAGGCAGACCGCTTTTCAGGCAAAAAGGGGTTCTGCAGGGCACCCTATACGCCTATACTTTCTTCGGCCATGGCCCACCACGGGGAAGAACCGCCTATTTCAGGCACCAGGGGTTCGGGAACCCTTTTTTTCGCGCACTGCAATATGGCTTGTGTGTACTGCCAGAATTATCAGATCAGCCAGATGGATGAAGGAAATGCAATATCCATTGATCGGCTGGCCGGCCACATGCTTCGCCTGCAGAACAGCGGCTGCCATAATATCAATGTGGTATCGCCTACGGTATGGGTCCCCCAGATTATAGCCGCATTGGCCCAAGCCAAACAGGACGGCCTTCATATTCCTCTGGTATACAATACCGGGGGCTATGACCATCCCCAGGTCATAAAAATGCTGGACCAAGCTGTAGACATCTATATGCCTGACATGCGCTACAGCGATGACCAGTCAGCTTACAAATACTCTAAGGTAAAACAATACACCAAATACAACCGGGAATCAGTCATGGAAATGTACAGACAGGTGGGACCGCTAGAAGTGGATAAACACGGAGTGGCGGTCAAGGGCCTGATGGTAAGGCTTCTGGTGCTTCCCAACCAAATAGGCGGGGTCATAGATACCCTCAACTTTATCAAGCAGAACCTTTCCGCAGATGTTTACCTGAGCATCATGGCCCAATACCATCCGGTTTACCGGGCCGCCGATTTTTCCCCCCTCAACCGGGGCATACAGGCTTCTGAATACCGCCAGGTGGTCCAGCATGCGCAGAAACTGGGCTTTGAATGGGGTTTTATCCAAGACCACGGTTTTTTAAATGACGACCCGTTTTTGCCTGATTTTAACAAGAAAAATGTTTTCAGGTACTATGAACAGGACTGATTATCTCTGTTTTTTCCATTCCAGGATCTGTTCATAGGGCCATGTATTGATGATATCCTGGGGTCCAAGGCCCGCTCTTCTGGCAATATCAACCCCCAGCCTGATATGGTCCATATTATTGGAACGGTGGGAATCGGTGTTGATTACCAGCTTAACCCCTGCATCCTTGGCTTTCCGGGCATGGAAATCATCCAGGTCCAGCCTCAAAAAATAGGCATTAATCTCCAGGGCCTTATTGTATTTTTTTGCCGCCTCAATAATATGGTCCATATCCATAAAATAAGGCGCCCGATTATCTAAAACCACCCCTGTAGGATGGGCCAGGCAGTCGACATCCCGGTTGGCCAGCCCGCTGACTGCCTTTTTTGTATTATGTTCTGTGCCATGGCTGAATTTGGAATGCATGGACGCGATGACCACATCCAGTTTCTGCAGCAGTTCAGGGCTGTAATCCAGGGACCCGTCATCACAAATATCCACTTCTGCCCCTGCCAGAAGCCTGGCAGGTGCCGCCTTGGGAGACATTCGGCGAATATAGTCCATCTTTTGCATAAGCCTTTTTGGATCCAGGCCGTTTCCGTAAACATTGGATTGTGAATGATCCGATAAGGCCACATACTCGTAGCTGTATGTTTCAATCCTTTTACGGATATCCTCCATGGTGATGAGCCCGTCACTGAAAACAGAATGTATGTGCAGGTCTCCCCGGATATCTTCTAAATGTACCAGCGGGGGGACCTTTCCTGCTGCTGCCTGCTCTACTTCCCCCAAATCTTCCCTGAGCTCGCAGGGCACATAGGCAAGATTGGCTTTTCGGTATATATCCTGTTCGGTACGGACATCTTCTATGCCCTGGCCTGCTTCCTTCAGCAGCCGGAGCACTTTTTTTACATGCCCTTTGTTTCCGGTGGCTGTAAACCAGTCATAGGCAAACCTGGGCCCAGTGGTGATGATGACTTCCATGTCAGTTTGCAGCGCAGTCTCAAAGCAATAGCTGATATTATGTTTGGTGGTTTTTTCTGACTTTTTCTTGCCCATATAGGCTTGTTTGCCAATCTTTTCCAAAAGTCTCTTGCTTCTTTGTATATCCAGGCCGCTATTGTGAAAAACAGGCAGGATGAGTATGTCCATATCCCCCACCATGGGTTTTTTCCTCCTTAGCGAACCTGCTAAGACCACCTTTTGCACTTCCTCCATATTTTGCATCCCGGCTAGAATTTGGGGCAGGAAATGATCCAAAAATCCTCTTGGGGACTTTTTTTCCATGCGCTCATAAAATTCTATGGTATGCTTGAGACGGGCGATGTGCAGAGGCTTAAAAAGGCTCTGCTTCTGGCCGGAAGCACCGGTCAAAAACCGCCCATCGAACAACCGGTCTTTTAACTGCTCCAGATCAGAGACACCCAGTTTGCGGTACATATCCAGCACCCGCTTTTTGCCCAGCCCGCTCATGCGTATAAACTTGATCAGCGGTTCAGGGTACTGCTTTTTTATCTGCTCATAAATCTTGATGGATCCACTGGAAAAAAATTCATCAATAAGGGGCACAGCCTCTTTTACAATACCTTTCATCTCCCAGATTTCTCCGCTCTGATAGGCCTTTTGTATATCTGCGGGGTAATCCCTTATACTCCTTGCCGTCTTGGCCAGGGGGAACACCATATTTTTCCGGTCAGGGCTAAACTTGTAATGTTCTGCTATATTGGCAAGTATATTGCCCAGCTCCAAATTCAGCATTTTTCCTCAAACCCTTTATTATGGTACTATAAGAGGTGATATTATACACAAAAAAGGGGAAAAATTCACCAATGGATGCGCAAAACTTCACAAAGCAGAGGCAGCAAATGGTGCAGCACCAGCTGGCAGGCAGGGGTATTAAAGACAAACGGGTACTGGAGGTTATGGGCAGTATTCCCCGGGAAAAATTTGTGGATACAGCAGACCGTTTCCAGGCTTACAGCGACAGTCCCTTGGCCATTGGCAGCGGCCAAACCATATCCCAGCCCTATATCGTAGCCCTCATGACTGAGCTTCTGTCTTTGAAGGGAGACGAAAAAGTCCTGGAAGTAGGCACCGGTTCCGGATACCAGACTGCCATTTTAGCGGAGCTGGCCGGGGAAGTTTACTCTGTAGAAGCAATCAAAGATTTTTATGTCCAAAGCAGGCAGATGCTAAAATCCTATAAGAATGTCCAGCTGTCCCACAGAAACGGCTACCACGGCTGGCAGGAGCATGCGCCCTACCAGCGCATACTGGTGACCGCGGCGCCGCCCAAAGTACCCCCTGCCCTCCAGGACCAGCTGGCCGAACAAGGCATTATGGTCATACCGGTGGGCGTATCTACATTGAACCAGACCCTGTACAGGATCACCAAAAGACGCGGGGAGCTGATCAAAAAACCCGTGTGCAGCGTAGCTTTTGTGCCTCTGGTGGAAAAAATATCATGATTTTCTTTCTCCTTTTACTGAAATATTAACCGTTGCAAAAGGCACCGTCTGCCGGGATCTTTCGATGGCCTCCCTGACCAGCTTAACCAGCCCAAAACAGCAAGGCACCTCCATATGAGCAACAGTAACCGACTGTATTTCATTTTCCTTAATGATCTGGGCAATTTTATCCACATACTGCTGAGCATTATCCAATTTAGGACATCCAATCAAAAGCACCTTCCCTTTTAGCAGCTGGCTGTGGAATGGCGCATAGGAAAAGGGCACGCAGTCGGCAGCAATAAGCAATTGGGCCTGCTTTAAATACGGTGCAGAAACCGGGACCAGGTGTATTTGTATGGGCCAATTGCCCAGCTGGGGTTTATCGCTTGGCTCCGCTGCAGGTTTGGATGGCTGATTTTCTATTATATCCAAGTCAATTTGAGGCACTTTCATGCCTTTTTTTTGCAGATACGCGACAGCCTGCTTCAGATATTTGCTTTCCCCATGGCTTTTTAAATGCTTAAGGTGGGCAGCGATAACTGCGTCTCCTTGCCTGGCTACATTTTCCATGACCTTATGTTCATCATAAGGCTCAGCCTGCCTTTCTTCTATGCTGATCGCTTCCTGGGGGCATTCCCCTATACAAGCGCCAAGGCCATCGCAGTAAAGGTCCCCAACCAGCCTTGCCTTGCCCTCTATGATCTGCAGGGCGCCTTCAGGACAGTTGGGAACACATTCCCCGCACCCGTCGCATTTGCTTTCATCAATTTTTATAATCTTCCTTTTGGCCATTGGTCTCCTCCTTTTCCAGTTGTCCAATGCTAATCTGCTCCAATTCTTTTTTTACCATCTGCTGTAAAGACTGGATCTTTTGCCTTAATACGCACCTTTCAGAGGAAGGGCATACCTGTTTTTGAAATAAACAATCAATGAGCGAAAACTTTCCCTGAAAAACCCGCATCACCTGGGTAACATACATATCTTTTGCATTCCGTGCCAGGCAAAATCCCCCGCCTCTGCCCTTATAAGAGTTTAACAGGTTTGCAGCTGCCAGCTTTTGCAGTATTTTCCGCAAAAACGGTTTGGGCAAACTCATCTCCCTGGCCAGGAAAGCCACCGAATAGGCCTCCTTGTCTTGGCGGGCCATTCTTTTTAAAGCCCTTATCGCATAATCTGTATCTTTGGTTATAAGTTTCATCGCTTTTCATAGATTATGATACTTATTTAGTATCATTATGTCAATCATTTTTTCCACCCGCACCCTTTCTGCCCAACCCGTTCCTTGCCCCATCCCTTTTTTGCTATAGTCTGCCCCGTCCGGCAAATGAAATCCGGTATGCCGGGCCAAAAGATGCATGAAGCCTTTTTTTATTTGGTAAAAAGGCAGCAGGATAGTAAAATATAGGAAAACGAGGAGATGATTCTATGAAGACTGGCCAGATGAACCTTCCCCTGCATGGCGGAAAAGCGCCCTATTGGCTGTTTAGCCGGATGAAAAAACTGGCAAGAGAAATTGTGTGCCTCATGGTCTCCGAATATGGACCTGCAGAAGTGTTATTCCGGTTGTCCGACCCTTTGTGGTTTCAGGCTTTGGGCTGCGTATTGGGATTTGACTGGCACTCCAGCGGAGTGACCACCACCGTATGCGGTGCCTTAAAAGAAGCAGTCAGGGGACTTGAAAAGGATCTTGGCTTTTATATTGCTGGGGGCAAAGGAGCAACTTCCAGAAAAACACCCTCTGAAATTGAAGCTGCCGCCCAAGACCTTTCTCTGGACCTTTCATCCTTGGCCTACAACAGCAGGATTGTGGCCAAAGTAGACAATACCGCCCTCCAGGACGGTTACCAATTATACCACCACTGCTTTCTGTTTACCGCAGACGGGAAAAAATGGTCTGTCATCCAACAGGGCATGCACCAGAACAGCCGGAGTGCACGCAGGTATCACTGGCTTTCTGATAAGGTTGTAGACCTCACCACTGAGCCCCATGCGGCCATCTGCTGCAACAATAAAAATCTGGCCTTGAACCTGGTAGACAAGTCTAGCAGCAAAGCCAAACACACCATTACCGAACTTTCTAACCAGAAGCCCTCTGCCATAAAAAAAGACCTAAAGCTTTTACAGCAGTGGCAGGAAAAAAGATATGCGCTGCCGAAAAGGCATGCCATACATATAACCGATATGGATTTTAAAAGACTGGATAAGATTTTTGCCCATACCTATGACATCAGGCCTAAAAATTTTGAGACTTTGCTGGCGGTCAAGGGGGTGGGCCCCAAAACCATGAGGGCCCTGGCCCTGATATCCGAACTGATTTATGGCCAAAAATACAGCGTCAAGGACCCGGCCAGGTTCAGCTTTGCCCACGGAGGAAA
>PWYO01000277.1 GCA_003567835.1 Actinomycetota bacterium
TTATCCAATCTCGTAAAATCTTTTATGACGTCTTCCAAGGCAATCTCCTTTTCTAGTTTTATTTTATTTAAATCCCTTAATGCTTCATTCAGCTGGTTTTCTATCCTGTATAGATCTTTTTCACTCCTTCCGCGCTTTGATTGAGTCTCTGCTTTTTTATGCTCTTGTACGGACCCGCTGCCCAGCCTTCCCGGCAGTGCATATACCGAGCTCCCGCCTTGTTCGCTGGCCCGGTTCAACAGCCCCAGATCGGTCAATAGTTTCAGGTTCCTGTACACGGTTGCCAGGCTAATGGTGGAATCTTTGTTGCGGGCCAGCATGTAGATTGCTTCAGCGTCCAGCTGGCCGCTGTTTTGGGTCAGTACATCCAGGATGGCCGTCCTGGGGGCGGTAAGCTTTATTTGGTTCTGCTTAAGCTTATCTTTTAGAAAAGCCAGTGTGGTTGTGTCTTTCATTTCTCTAATTGCAAATGATAATGATTATCATCTTTATTATATGACAATAGTCCTGCTTGTCAAATGTTTTTTTTTGAGCCCTATAAGAACAGCAAAACAGCGGGCATTCGGTAAAAATTTTTTGCCGCCGAAAAAGATGAAGGGGTTTTGGGGCAGCTTCCGGGGGACTTTTAGCTGTCTGAATCAATTTTGTAAAAACTCATGAAGGCATCATCGGGTATTTCTACCCTGCCGATTTTTTTCAGCTTTTTCTTTCCCTCTTTCTGTTTTTCCAGGACCTTTCTCTTCCTGGTTATATCGCCTCCATAAAGACCGGAGGTGACATCTTTGCGGTAAGGGGCTATCCTCTCCTTGGCAATAATTCTTTTTCCAATGGCTGCCTGTACGGCCACCTCAAAATTCTGCCGGGGGATGATTTTCCGGAGCCTGGTGGCCATTTCCCTGCCTAAATAATACGCTTTATCCCGATGTATAATCGTAGACAGCTCATCTACTTTATCGCCTGCTACCAGCATATCCAGCTTGACCAGATCTGATTCTCTGTAATCCAGCAGCTCATAATCCAGGGAGGCAAAACCTTTGGTCACAGATTTTAGAAGATTGAAGAAATCGACGATAATCTCTGAAAGAGGCAGCCTGTATTTGATGTCTACCCTTTCCATGGACATATACTGCATATCCACAAATTCCCCCCTCCGGGCATTGCAAATCTTCATCACCTCGCCAATATAGTCTTTGGGGGTAATAATGGTTGCCAGGGTAAAAGGTTCCCGGATGCTTTCGATCTGGTCAGGGGGAGGAAAATCTGCGGGCCTGGTCACTTCCTTGGTGCTGCCGTCGGTCAAAACGACCTGGTAGGCAACATTGGGGGCGGTGGTAATCAGTTTCAGCCCGTATTCCCGCTCCAGCCTTTCCTTGATAATTTCCATATGCAGCAGGCCTAAAAAACCGCAACGGAAACCAAAACCCAAAGCCTGGCTGGATTCGGGCATAAAATCAAGGGAGGCATCATTTAAGGCAAGCTTATGCAGTGCTTCCCTTAAGTCCTCATAATCGCCCCCTTCCAGGGGAAACAGCCCGCAGTAGACCATCGGCTGCGGCTTCTTGTAACCAGGAAGACTGCGGGGCGCGGGATTCTCAAAGTCGGTTATGGTATCACCTACAGTAATATGCTCCACTTCTTTGATGCCGGTGATCACATAACCCACCTCTCCTATTTTTAAACGGTCTTTGGCCATCATCTTGGGAGAAAGAATACCCACTTCTTCAACCTCCGAGGTCACCTTTTCTCCCATAAACCGGACTTTCATGCCTTTGGCAATCTTTCCGTTTACCACCCTGATTAAGGCTACCACGCCGCGGTATATATTGTACTGTGAATCAAAAATGAGTGCCTGCAGGGGCTGGCCGCCCGATCCCTGGGGAGGAGGGACATCCCGGACAATCCTTTCTAAAATATGGGTAAGTCCCTGGCCGGTTTTTGCGCTGACCTGCAGGATATCCTTTTCTTCAATGCCCAATACCTGGGATAGCTCGGCTATGACCTCCCGGGTCCGGGCGCTTTTGAGGTCAATCTTATTGATAACCGGGATAATCTCCAGCTCATTGTCCATGGCCAGGTAGATATTGGCCAAAGTCTGGGCCTGTATGCCCTGGGCAGCATCCACCAGCAGTATGGCCCCTTCACATGCTGCCAGGCTTCTGGAAACTTCATAGCTGAAATCCACATGGCCCGGGGTGTCAATGAGGTTGAAAATATAGCGATTGCCGTCGGTTTCGCTATGATAGATCACCCTTACTGCATGGGACTTTATGGTAATGCCCCGCTCCCTTTCCAGGTCCATATCATCCAGATACTGTTCCAGCATATCCCTGGAGCTTACCGTATCCGTAGCCTCCAGGATCCGGTCAGCAAGGGTGGACTTGCCGTGGTCTATATGGGCAATAATGGAAAAATTCCTTATAAGCCTGCTGTCACTCATCTTCTAAAACCTTTATTTTTGAATTTTTTTGCCAAATCTTTTACAAACCGCACTTCTTCCATCCTGAACAAATAGGTCAGAAGGACATATATGGCGCCCCCTGCCCCAATGGCTGCCCCCAGGGAAAGAATAAGCTGGGTTAAGCCCCGGTAGGCAAAATCATCCACCAGCCGCCACAGTCCAAATACGCAAAGGCCCATGATTGCTGCAGCCAGCATCATCTTGGCATAGGAAAAAATGATCCGCCTTCCCCCCAGGTGTCCAACTTTTTTTCTTAGTATAATCAGAAGTATCACCGTATTACATAATGCAACAAGTGCCGTGGATAATGCAAGCCCCCCTACATCCAAAACCTGAACCAGCAGCCAGTTCAGCAGAAAGTTAACCCCGATAGACACAGCTGCCACCTTTAAGGGGGTCACCACATTTTTAAAGGAATAAAAA
>PWYO01000106.1 GCA_003567835.1 Actinomycetota bacterium
ATCACCGGCAGGGATTGTCCCTGATTTTAGAGAAGATGACTTCCGGCACCGACCGGGTCATCCAGGACAAAAAAGAAATTGATGCCATCGGCCACCGGGTGGTCCATATTGGCAACAAGGCAAAAACCACGCTGAAAATCGACCAGGCGGTCATAAAAAGTCTGGAGGATGCACTGGAACTGGCCCCGCTGCACAACCCGCCCAACCTGACCGGGATTCAGGTATGCAGGAAAATATTTGGGCCCAGTACGCCCAATGTGGCGGTTTTTGATAATCTGTTTCACAGGGATATACCCCCCAAAGCCTACCTGTACGGCATTCCCTACGCCCTCAGCGAAAAATATGACATCAGAAAATACGGTTTTCACGGCATTGCCTATACCTATATGGTCAAAAGGGCAAGCCAGCTTTTTCAGAAGGAAATCAAAGATTTGAAAATCATTGCCTTGATGCTGGGCGGGGGCTCTTCTGCGGTAGCGGTGCAAAACGGAAAAACGATAGACACTTCCATGGGCTTTACCCCCGCCGAAGGGCTGATGATGTCCACCAGGTGCGGGGATATGGATCCGGCCATCATCCCTTATTTGATGAAAAAAGAAAACCTGGATGCCCAAAAAATGGATGAAATGATCAACAAACAGTCCGGTTTACTGGGCCTTTCCGGCAAATACGCCCATTTCCTGGAAATTGAAAAAGGGGTCAAAGCCGGGGATGCTTCCTGCATCAGGGCCTTTGACGCCTACTGCTATCGGATTAAAAAATACATCGGGGCCTACACAGCGGCCATGAACGGGGTGGATGCGGTGATTTTTGGCGGAGGTATTGGGGAAAATTCGTCCCTGGCCCGAGCCACCATACTAGAAGGTTTAGACTGCCTGGGCATTGCCATGGATCAAGAAAAGAACCAGGCCCTATCCGGGGAAGGGCTGATATCCGGGCCGAGGGCAGGGGCCGCGGTGGCTGTGGTAAAGGTGGACGAAGAGCTGGTCATTGCCAGAGAAACCTATGGCCTTGCCCATTTATGAGAAGACCGGCGGCCTATTTTTTTTATCCTGCTGCCCGTAGAAAACCCTGTGCATACCGCGCGATCCCTTTGCAGCAAACCAGCGGAAAAACCGCTATGGCAAACCCTTAACCGCCTGAAACACCGGGCAGAAAAGAAAAAGAAATATATATTGCATAATATACATTATTTATGTATAATATGCATGATTATGGGGGAAAGTTATGAAAAAAAAGATTAACATTGCTATTGCCGGCGCTTCGGGGCTTACCGGAACTGAACTGGTGAAATTGCTTTTGGGCCACCCCTATGCGCAGCTTGCCCATATATCTTCCAGGACCTATAAAGGGCAGGCGATTGGCGCCGTTTATCCGGGCATTGAAAGTCGGCTGGCATTTACCGAAAGGATCGGTGCGGGCCAGCTTCAAGACACGGATGTGCTTTTTTTATGCCTGCCCCCGCATGATTCCATGCACTATTTAAAAGAGGTTCTGTCCGGCTATGGGGGGCTGGTCATCGATGTGGGCTCTGATTTCAGGATCCGGGACCCGCAGGAATACCAGAAATGGTACGGAGCCAAACATCTTCTTCCTGAAATGCTGGACAAGTTTGTATACGGCCTTCCCGAGATCAACAGCCAGAGGATGAAAGGGGCCAAGTATATCGCCAATCCCGGGTGTTACCCGACATCGGTGCTGCTGGGCGTATACCCTTTGCTGGACAGCGGCCTGGTGGATATTGACAGCCTTATGGTTGATGCCAAGTCCGGGGTTAGCGGCGCAGGCAGAAAATGCAAAGACCCTTATCTGTTTATACACCTCAATGAAAATTTTTATGCCTATGCACCTGAAGGGCACAGGCATATCGGGGAGATGGAGCAAGAATTGAAAAGCATCTATAAAAAGAGGGTTGTGGTATGCTTTACCCCCCATCTTCTTCCTGTAAACAGGGGCATATTCAGTACAATCTACCTGAAGGCAAAAAATATCCATGCCGACCTGCAGGCCTTGTATGAAAAATATTACGGGCCGTGCTTTTTTGTCCATTACAGCCGCACGGTGCCCCAGATCCGGGATGTGGCGGGCACCAACCATTGCCTGATTGGTGCCAGCCATGACCGAAGGGCTGGCGTGCTCAAGGTGTTTGTGGCCATTGACAATCTGGTAAAGGGCGCTGCAGGCCAGGCAGTGCAAAATATGAATATTGCCCTGGGCTTTGCCGAACAGGAAGGCCTAAAGCTTCAGGGCATCCATACATAGGAGTGTTTACCATGGAATTTGAACCAATAGATGAGGGGACCATCACCGATGTGCCCCAATTTTTGACCGGGACCAGCCATTGCGGGCTAAAAAAGCGAAGCAAGAGGGATGATCTCTGTATTATCTACACCCCGGCAGATACGGTGACCAGCGCGGTGTTTACCACCAACCGCTTTGCTGCTGCACCGGTTGCCGTATGCAGGGAGCAGCTGGCCAAAAGCAGGAATATCAAGGGTGTGGTCATCAATGCTGGAATTGCCAATGCCTGTACCGGACAGCAGGGCTATGAAAACTGTTTGAAAACCCTTGAGATTGCTTCGCAAAATCTGGGGATCCCGCCAGCATCTGTGCTGGCAACCTCTACAGGAAAAATTGGGGATCAGCTGCCCATGGACATGATTGAGAAAGGCATTCAAATGGCCAGCAAAAGGCTTAGTTCCAACGGAGGCCATAAAGCGGCAGCGGCAATTCTTACCACAGATAAGGTTCAAAAAGAAGCTGCGGCGGCCATCCCTGTCCAGGATGGAAAGATTACCATAGGGGGGATTGCCAAGGGCTCGGGCATGATTGAACCGAATATGGCCACCATGCTGGCTTTTATAGCCACCGAC
>PWYO01000301.1 GCA_003567835.1 Actinomycetota bacterium
AAAGTATAAGCATTGCTGCTTAAGCTGAGCATATGGGAGTTTTACCTTTCTGTTCCCATAAAAAACAAACCCGCTTAGATTGTACAGAAATGCATATCGCGCTGCATGCAGACCTAGCGCACAAAAACGCTGGCTTTATTACAATAGGCCGACTTGAACCAAAAAGGGGTGACCGACATGGATTTTGGCTCAGCCATTAAACATACAGTGGACGATTTTGATTCTTTTCTTGATTTTATTGCCTCTGAGAACCCTCCCTTATCTCTAAAAAGAGGCGAACTGGGCAAAAAGGATTCCTTTCGGCTCAATCAGCTGCTTCATTATGGGAAGGATGTCTGCAGGCCCAATTATACCCAGTACCATTATCCGGCGATACACCTAATGTTTTTTTTCGCCCTGGAAGGCGGCCTCTATGTTAAGACCTATCAGCAGGGGAGGCCCCGGCTGGTCAAGACTTCCGCATACCAGCAGTTTCGGCAATTGAATCTGTATGAAAAATATACCTATATGCTCCAGGCCTACTGGACCAAATATGATTTCTCCAATCAGTTTAGCGGGTATTTATGTGTAAACTACTTTTATGATTTCTTTGAAGCAATGGCCAATTCCAAACAGCCGCAATGGGTAATGGAAGAGGGTTTGTTTGAGCAGCATCCAATTGGTGCCAAAGATTCATATTTTTTTCAGCAACAGCATTTTTTTGGATTTGGAGATTACCAGCTCCAGGACCAACAGGAAGCCCCCTATAAGGATTCTGTCAAGGATTTTAGGGTCAGTGCGTTTGGCATCTATGCCAGCAGATTTCTGATCCAGGATGCCCTTGCTCTGTGGAATAACCTTTTTATAGAACACTTAATGGCAAAAAAGAAAAAGCCTTTCCCTCAGGCAGGGAGGCCGTTTGCTGTGTTTAGGCAATTATTCCCCTCACAAAAAGTGGAAAATACCATTACCTATGTCCATGAATTTGACAGGACCGGGGCTTACACCTTCAAGGTTGGCTTGGGCAGCGGCATATGGAGAAAGATACGGATGTCCCATGACCACACCCTGGAGGATTTGCACCTGGCCATCCAAGAAGCTTATGATTTTGACCGCGACCATCTATATGCCTTCTATGTGGGCGGAAACAGAAGGACCGGAAAGGCAATCTATGGCCCTGAAGTTGAAGAAGAAGACTGGACAGCCGACATGGCAGCCATTGCAGATCTGAAACTGTTTAAGGGCCAGAAAATTTTTTATCTGTTTGATTTTGGAGATAGTTGGTGGTTTGAGCTGAAGCTGGTTGATATTGACCAGAGATCTCCTGCTCCTCGCAGGCCGGCTATTATAGGCAGAAAAGGCAAGTCGCCAAAGCAGTATCCTGATGGGGACCAATCGGATTGAGGAAGCCTTGCTTGTAAAACTTTTCTCCTCTGCGGCCTGTGTTTTGTCTGTTTGGGCAAAAAGCAGCCATGAAAGGAAATTGTAATGGTTTCTGATCATTTGGCACATCTCTTGTTCAGCCTGACGGCCACCGTAGAGGCTACAAGCATAAAAATGGCTTGCCCGCTGCCATGATTGCCTCCTTATAATGAAAAAGCCATCATCCATGTGAAGCACGTGCTGGGGCTGCTTTAAAAAGCAAGCTGCCAGATTATCGCCAGGGCTGCCTTCCTGTCTTTATCTGGACAATCCTATTCATCAGTATTAGGGACCTTTGTTGACCATGGCCAGTGCTCAAGCATGCAATGGCTTCAGAGCGGTTACCCGGCAGGATATGGTATCTGTTGATGTGGCTTATTCTAAACTTTAGAATAATTGATCAATTAAGCTGTGTGGTGTTTGTTTCTCTTAGTCCAGCTTTCTGGGCGTATCTTTTCATCATTTTTTGCCTGTAGCGTGGGAGGAGTTTATTACCTTTTAGGGCTGAAAATAACTATATCAATCATTATATGTTCTACGCTTTACAAGCATTGCGGCTTTGAGCCACTGGCAATAAACAACAAGGCCTTCGGCAAATTGAAAAAGTTTTAAAAGATGTTATTATGAATTTAATTTAAATACCGTAACTAGGGTAACCAGATTTTTTATGGAAGTTATTCAATCAAAGAATTGCCTATAAGACTAACCAGGGAAAATATATTGTTGTTTACAAAGAAACAAATAAAGATGACGGGTTTATCATCACTTCATTTTTAACAAGAAGGGCAAAACAGTTCAAAAGGAGAAAAAATATATGGCCATAGCTGACCTTAAAAAAGTGATTAATATAATTCCGCAGCTTTTGGATATCCCATACAAAAATATGTGGTATACCTATGATGAAAAAGCAGATGTTTTGTATCTTAATTTTAAAAAACCAAGCCATGCAGATGACAGCGTGTTAACCGAAGACGCTATAATGATAAGGTATGAAGAAGGCAAAGTCGTAGGTATGACCATCATCAACGCTAGCAAAAGAAAATTAAAAGCATGATAACATTTTCTTAACAGTAATAGTTGTCTTTTAAGGGTCTTGTGCAAATTACCCTTTTAGAGAGATATCAGAAATAATGTTGCGTAATAAAATATTTATTGCATAATCAAATGGGACAGCATTGCAAAAGGAATTCCGGGTTCATTGTTGTGTATGTGCTTTTGTTGTTTTTTTTAATTCAAGAGGCAAAATCTTTGTTAAACACTCAAATGGGTTGGCATTTATTTTATTTGCTTCACGCTCGAAAACTTTTTTATAAAATCGTATTGTCCCTTCGCTTCTTCATATACATGGCAATCATGCGTTTTTGGCATTCTTTGGGTATCTTATTTGATTTGACCATCAAACCACTTAATGGTTCTATCCAATATTTCAGATCTTAGTTTTTTCTTATGCCGTTTAGAATATCTCTCCATA
>PWYO01000217.1 GCA_003567835.1 Actinomycetota bacterium
CGAAGCTGAAGCAAGAATCAATTGTCTATGACCTTCTTCCCACATCTGCTAATAAAAAAGCCAGCAGCAGCCCTATGATGGCAGCCAGGGTTATATTTACATTTATGCTAAAACTAAAATCGATCAGGTAAAGGTTGAAACCAATGGCATCGGTGCCTACCTTTAGCCCCTGGTTCAATATGGGGATGGTATCCCTTAATACATGGCCTAAAATGGCGCCCAGCACACCCCCGGCCAGGACGATGAAAAAAACAACTTTTCCTCTTCTTTTACTCTTACGCATAGACTATGCTGCCTTCCAATATAGCGTTTATCCAAAAAATAATTGAATCTCTTTTTCCGCACTTTGTGGGGAATCTGAGCCATGAATGACGTTGGTGGTAATATCCTGGCCAAAGTCCCCCCTTATGGTCCCTTTTTTGGCAATTGTGGGGTCGGTAGGGCCCATCATCTGCCTGGCTTTTTTGATGGCATCAGGCCTGCTTGCCACCATCACCACGCTGTTTCCGGAGGTAATATAGTTGATGAGCTGATCAAAAAACGGTTTTTGTTTATGTTCGCTGTAATGGACATCAGCAAGTTCTTTGTCAATGGCCATCATCTTCATCTTCTCGATTAAAAAAACCTCGTCTTCAAAACGGGATATTATATCGCCAACCACCCTTTTTTTTACCGCATCAGGCTTAAGGATGATCAGGGTTTTCTCAATTTTTAAGGTATTTGCTCCGCAGCCTGCCGAGCATTTGCTGCAATCTGACATTTATGCCTCCATTTATTGGGTTACTTTACAATACGGGCAGACTTTCCAGTCCAGCGCCAAAGGTTTGGCACAGTTAATACAGGAATTCTTAAGCTTTTTCCTGCAGTGTGGACAAATCAGAAAATCCTCCTCTATGCCTTTGCCGCAGGCAGGGCAGGAATCGCTCTTGGCACTTAACAGCTTATCCATCCTTCTGATCTCCAGCTCCCTTTCCACCACGTCATCAATATACTCAGGGGGACGCAATATCAGGTATATAATCAGGCCCAGATAATTGAAAACCAAAACCACCAGGGCCCAGAATACGGCACTGGTATTCCGCAGCCGGGCATCCCTGTAGGTCCAGTACACAAATGCCAGCCAGATGATGATGGTAATAAAAATAACCCCCCGTATCAAATATCCCCAAATGGGAAGCTGAAAGAATGCAACGATATCTTCCAGATATTCAAATATATCCATAGATCCTCCAAGAGCCAGAATTTTTAATTCCTATGATACAATATGCTCCAAATTGGTTATCGAACCAGTAATGCATATCATATCACTACTTTTACAAATTTTTAAAGCATAATTTAATGAATTTTTTATGCTGTCCATCTTATAGATCTGTTCCGGGCCCGGCATAACCCTGGCAGCCAGCACCTCTTTTTCAAGAAGGTCAATATCCAGGCTCCTTTCCGTGCCCGTTGAGGTAATAATCAGGATATGGGCCAGACCAACCACCTGTTCAATCATGGTACGGAAATCCTTGTCCTTTAACACTGCAAATATAATAATTTTTCTCCCTTTTGGATAATAGTCCTCCAGGTTTTTTGCAAGCCACTGCATACCTTCCGGATTATGGGAGGCGTCAGCGACCACCATTGGATCTTTGCGGATAAGCTCAAAACGGCCCCCTACCCTTATATTTGCCATCGATTTTTCCAGGCGTTTGCCTTCAGCAGCCCTGCCTCTGAAAAGCTCCGCCAAAGCAAGGGCCAAACTCAGGTTTTTAGGCTGGTATTGCCCCAAAAGAGGCAGACTGACTGCATGATAATTGTCCATGATGCCCCGGATGTCCACCTTCCAGCCCAAGAACTGTCTGCTGTCTGCGTTTGCTACCTCGAATTCTTTTCCGTAAACATATAATTTGCCCTGCTGTTGTTTTATTTTTTGTTTCATGATTTCTAAAACCCGTTTATCCTGGGACAAAGTGGCTGCATGTGCGCCAATTTTAATCACCTGCACCTTTTCATTGGCAATCTCTTCTATGGTGTTTCCCAAAAACTGGGTATGTTCCAGGCTTACCCCAGTCAGCCCTACCGCTTCCGCATGGGCCACATTGGTTGCATCCCACCTTCCCCCCATGCCCGCTTCCAGCACCATCGCTTCCAGGCCCATCTCCCTGGCCATCACAAAACCCATTGCCGCAATAATCTCAAACTGGGTTACCGGCCCGCCTAAATCCAGCTTGTTGACTTGCTGTACAACCGGATAAACCAAATCAAACAGATTCAGAAACTCCTGGGCAGTAATATTTCGGCCATTGTACCAAAACCTTTCCCGGTAGCTGTGTATATGGGGGGAAACATGGTAGCCGCAGGAAACCCCCTGGCCCCAGAGTATGGCCGCAGCCATCTTGGTTACCGATGTCTTGCCATTGGTGCCCACAACATGGATAAAACGGCAACACTTATGAACATCGTCCATCAGCTCTACCATCTTCTGGATCCTGGTCAGCGAGGGCTTGATACCGAATATAAGGCAACGGTCAAGGTACTGGGAGGCTTGGGTATAATCCAATTGTATCTACCTTTTGATATTTTTCATTCTGGCCAACTGTTCTAAAAGCAACTTTTGCTTATTGGCAACCTCATCCAGTTTGTTTTTCTCCTTGGCTACAATGTGAGAAGGCGCCTTGTTTAAAAACTGAGGGTTGGACATTTTTTTCCTGCTTTTATCGGCCAGCTCATTTGCTTTGTCTATCTCATGCTGCAGCCTTTTAATCTCCACATCAATATCTACCACATCCAGAATATAAATATAGATAGACACATGCCGCCAGTGTGTGCCTATATACCCTTTCTGGCTGCCGCTTTTCTCAAACCC
>PWYO01000134.1 GCA_003567835.1 Actinomycetota bacterium
CCCATAGGAAGCCAATGGTGGCCACCGATAGGCCGATATTTGCCCCATTGGCAAAACCAAGTTCTTCCCAGCTTCTGCCAATTGCGTAAGCCTGGCCGGGCCCTTGGGCAAAACCCAGGGGCAGCAGCAGGCCAAAGGGCGGAAATAAGTCAGGTAGGATGGTATAGGCAAGCACAAGAGAAATGCTGAAGCCCAAAATCCCCTGGGCCAGATAGGCAGAAGTGATGGCAATGCCCGTATTGACATTGTCCATCTTGCCCCCATAGCTTTTTTCCCGGTCTTTTAAGGCCAGTGATATGAATCCTATGGCCATAAGGTGATAAATGATATTGCCAAGCCTTTCAGGGTCTAAAACGATAAGGTCAAGAACTTCGGAACCCAGTATCAGGCCGATAAACCCGGCAATGATAGAGGTAGGGATAAGAAATCTCTGAAAAACAGTAATTTTATTCTTGATGACCGTAGCAATGATCAAAAATAGAGAGAGAAAAAGAAAAACACGGATGGGCTCCCATATCGTTTCCATAAAATTTCCTTATCTTATTATTTTGTTAAAACTATACCTGTTCCATATATAAAAAACAATATAAATTTGTTTCAAAAATAACTCATATTTCTATTCATAATCTGATATAATTTTTAGCCAATTAAAGGGAGTGTTATTATGGTAGAAAATATATACTTTAAAATTGCTTATGTGTTGGCAAGCTATTTGCTGGGTTCGGTCCTTTTTGGCTATATTATAGCCAAAATACTAAGTGGCGGAGACCTCTCCAAGGTCGACCGCCCCGGGACTGCCGGTGCCGGCCGCCAGTTCGGATACAAGGCGGGCATCCCTACCTTCCTATTTGATGCCGGCAAAGGGGTGCTGGTCCCACTGGCAGCAAGGCTTATTGGCCTTGACGAGATCACCATGGTTATTGCTACAGCCGCAGTTCTGGTCGGACACAATTGGCCGGTTTTTTTCAAATTCAGGGGCGGAGGGGGTATCGCAACCACCATGGGCATAGCAGCCTACCTGGTGCCTATACCCTTTTTGATCACTTTGGGTATTTCTTTGACTATAGGATTTACCTACAAATACACCTTGAGAAAAAAGCACAAGATCAACCCCAATGTGATTGCCAGCGCTCTGGGTGCCATTTTGCTTCCCCTGCTGTGCTATCTATTTGGTCAACCGACCCATATCATCCTGCTGTTTTTGTTTATCAGCATGATTATTTTCATAAAGGGACTTATTTTGCATTTTATGTACAGAAATATTCCTACCGCCAATTAAGCATCATTTCCCCAAATACGGGAACAAATGGTGCAGCTTTTTTTGAAAATCTTGTCCTTTTATAAAATATTTTTCTGCATTATAATGTACTCCATGATTTTTTAACCTTTTGATTGGAAAGCATATGAAAGATATCGCCATTGTCTGTGATGTATTAAAAGATGCGTTTGAAAAATTAAAAAAAGAGTTGAGCCACAATCATGCAGATTACATCTTTTTAGAACAGCATCTTCATGATACGCCCGACAAAATGCGCAAAAAGCTGCAGGAAACCATCGACGGTATTGACCCCAAATATGACCGGATCATTTTGGGATACGGACAGTGCAGCAACGGCGTGGTGGGGCTTCGGTCAAAAAATCAGGAAATCATCGTCCCCAAAGTTGATGACTGTATCAGCCTTTTTCTGGGCTCCAGGGAGGAGTACCTAAAAGAGTTTCAAAAAGACCCTGCCACATACTATCTTTGTAAAGGATGGATTGAATATGGCGCGGATCCCTATAGGGGTTATTTGGTTAATACCGGCCAGGAAGACAAAATACCTGCTTCATGGATCCGCAACAGGGAACGATACGGCAAAAGAAAAATCGATAAGGAAACTGCCAAATTCCTCACAGCCCAGATGATGCGCAATTACAAAAGGGTGCTGCTGATCAATAACCATGACCTGGAAGAAATCCACAGAAAATATGCCCGGGATATGGCTGATTTCTTAAGCAGCATCATAGGCAGAAACATCGAACTGGCTGAAGTCCAGGGCTCTTCAAAACTTTTAAAAGAGCTTTTTGGCAAAAAATGGAAAAAAGATCATTTTGTGGTCAAGGGCAAGGGCCAAAAGATTGGCCAGCAAGATTTTATGTAAGCCTAAATTGGACCATGGTTTCCGCTGATGGACCAGCCTGCAATTGGGCAGCAGACATAGGACATTTTTTTTGAGCAAAGTGCGGTTTGTACGCTTACCGGTACACCGAAAGCCTTTCCTGCAAAAGCCATTGGAAGTAAATGCATCCAGGCTCATTGTAAACCGCCGGATGTGCAGCCGGCATGCAAGTACAATCCCTCTTGCGGTCATCAGACATACTTCTGGCAACAGGACCAAAATGATGTTTTTTTATACTTGTCTTCATCCGCCGCATAAGTGATGCTGCATCCTGCACCTACTGTTTAGGAAACACCGTAAATATTTTTTCCAGAAGCATCCATACCGGGCAATTTGCGGTCAGTTGATTGGGTGAGAAATGTTATGCATGAATATAGAAAAGCTAAACCCTTGGGCAAAACCACCCTGCCTTAGCTTATTTTTCTTGCCAAAAAAGTTTTTATTTTTTGTATAGCTTGTATATGATAGAAAAAATACCATTGATAAAGAAAGGCGGTTTTCATGGCTGAAATCACAGCCTCGGTTTTGATCGGGCAACCCCATTCCCATAGTGGAGGCATCCTGCCTACCCATCAGCTGCTTTTATCCGAAAACAGCAAGCCGGCATTGATTTTGTTCAAACTCAATGGCAGGCCGCCAAAGGATAAAAAAACCATATGGATCCCTACTGTTGAAAACCTGCTGGAAGATATGCTGCTGATGATTAGTATCTATGTCCTCCAAAACCCATCCTTGCACCAGGGTTTTTTGAATAGCTTGCCATCTCCAAACGAAGAGCCTATCGCGCTGTATGCACTTGGCGCTCAAACATTAGATGGGTTCTATCAAAAAAACCGGGATTATTTACATAAAAATCACAGTTTTAAAATAGCAGTCACCGCATATGCGGGTTCAACCTTAAACAGGCAGCTGGCCAAGCTAAAAAAATATAAAATGGATATGGAAATCTGCAAAACATGCTTTGAAAAATTCTATTCTTTATGGGAAGAGAAGACGGTCACCCGCGGAAAACTGGAATAAACCAAAATTGCCTGGGTCCATGCTTTCAGTAGAGCTGGATATCTTCAATATAGGCTTGCACCTTGGGGGTCTTTTTATAATTTTCTGAAGCTAGGAGATGGATGTATTCTTCCAGCTTATCCGCAAATGGTGTCCCGCTGTATTCCTGGATGTTATGCTGAAAGTCTTGAAGCCTGTGGGGCAAAATCTTTCCCCCGCTGTCAAAAACCGGGGTATGGTCGATGCCTCCCAAATATATGCCAAGGCTGTCGTTCAACATATGGACAATGCGGTATATCCTTGCAAAACCAGGATATTGCTGATGGAATGCAACCATATCCATCATCCTGGCCGCGTATGCATCCAGGCCTATCACGATGGCTTGACCCATAACCGAAGGTTTTTCAGATTCTTTGGCCAGGATGTCCAAATAGGCATTCATTTCAGGGGAAAGGTAAGGGCTGTAGCGCTGATAGGCTGCAAAATCAACCACAGGCACAATCACTTGTTCGAAACAGGCCAGCTTGTATTTCCTATCCAGTGTTTCCTGGGCAAGGCTGGCAATTCGGCCATCTTCTGCATCTATGAGAACATGGAGGTCTGTGGTTGCCCCGTATTCAGACCAGAGGGTTTGCTGTACCTGCTGCTCCTCATATCTAAGCTGGAAAGAAACCAGCGCACTTTGGCTGAATTCCAATGCATAGTCCACCAACTGGTCCGCAAAAGGCTGTCCTGCCATTAACAGATGCAAATCAATAAATGCAAAAATCTTTACAGGATCATGTTCTGTTTGCCGCAATTTTTCAAAATCCTCACTCCCCCTTAGGATAGGGGTGTGGACCTCTTTTTCCAGGTCAAAGGTCACCAGCCAGCCGTCTCCTTCGGGCCCGAATTTTTGATAAAAAATATGGCTCCCTTGTCCACACTTCCCCAGCAGTTCATGGTCCAAGGGGTCCGGGGTTAGGTTTTTCAGCCCGCCCCCGTACCTGTTTATGCTGTAAATTTGCTTATAGGCCTGCATATCAGAAACAAAGATGATCGTATCCCCCGCCCACAAGGGCATGTGGGTATAAGAGGAAAAATCAGTGAACTGGCTGACTTCCAGGGTCTCTGGGTCCAGCATATAGAGCTCAAAAATGGTGCTGTCTATGTTGCCGGCGGCATAAAGGACGCTTTCCCCATCAGGGCTAAAAGAAAGATCTTGCGGGAGAAAACCATCATCGGTCAGCCTCTGCTCTGTGTTCCTGTTCAGATCAGCAGCATAAATATCAAAATTGGTATCTTTGTTGGAAACATACAGAATTTTACCGCCATCCGGGGACCAGATAGGTTCATAATTTTCACCCTCATTTTGGGTGAGCTGATGCTTACCATGACCCGTTTCATGGATGATATAGATGTCTGAGTTGCCGGATTCCTGGGATTGGTAACATAGGTGTTGATTGTCAGGCGACCATTGCGGCACATATTGATCATCAGAATTCTTGGTGATATTGCTGATCTTGGAACCATCGCAGCTGGCAACATAAATATCATAGCTGCCTTCCATATCTGAATAAAAAGCGATTTTGGCCCCATCCCAAGACAAGACAGGCCCAAAACTTTTATGGGGCCCTTCAGTGATGGGCACAATATTTTCACCGCCCCTTTCAATAAGCAGGATATTGGACCGGCTTTGGTCCTGGCTCGATACATGTATCACCGCTGTTTGAGAAAGCCTGCAGCTTTGGTCTCCATTTTGGTCCGGGGGGCCCTTTTGGGCAGCATCGGCTTCTTGGCCTTCCCATGCTTGGCTGCCGCGTTCGCCTTTTTCGACCTGAACACAGCAGACAAGGGTCATAGCCAACAAGAAGGTCACAAAAATACGGACTGCTGATTTCATTTTTTTCCCAAAGCCGATGGTGTTGCCTGTATTCTAATGGATTATTGAAAAAAAAGTAACACCTTCCATCAAAAGCATAAGCCCAGCGGCCCTGACCATCCCCTTTCCTAAAGCTTTTTGATTCAAAAAAGAGTACAATAAACCCTAGTTTGATGTATCAAAAGGGCAAAACCCCATAGGGAGAGCAAAAATGGAACTGAAAAACAAAATCGTACTCATCACCGGTGCCAGCAAAGGAATCGGAAAAGACCTGAGCACCGCACTGGCAGAACAAGGGGCCACTGTGGTTATCACTGCCCGGACACAAAAACTGCTTGCCCGCTTACAATCGGAGATTGGGAAAGCAGGAGGCAGTGCCTATTATATAGCGGCCGACCTGTGTAAACACAAACAAATTGAACAGCTGTTTGCGCGCATCAAAAAACAATTCGGCAGGCTGGATGTGCTGATCAATAATGCAGGCATAGGCATTTTTGGGCAATTGGTTGATTTTTCCATGAAGGATTTTGATAAAATCATGGAAATCAATGTACGGGCGGTCTACATCTGCTGCCAGCAAGCCTTAAAAATGATGATGGCTGCCCAAAAAGGGCATATCATCAATATGTCCAGCGCTGCCTGTCTGAAAGGATATGCCAACCAAACTGCCTATATCGCCAGCAAACAGGCCATCATCGGCCTTACCCGATCCCTTGCTGCGGAAGTCCAGAAACATCAAATATCTGTTTCGGTGCTGCTGCCCGGCGGCGTTGATACCGAAATGATTGCAGCAGCCAGACCGGATTTGGATCAATCAGTTTTAATACCCCCATCGGATATCTCCAAAACTGTACTTTATATGCTTAGCCTTTCTCCCCGTTCTACCGTCGATGAAATCTTTATCAGGCGCCGCGCAAAACCCATTTAATTCCCGCTGCACCCAACCAGTTTAGGGGTCATAAGGCTTAAGCACCCGCCCGGTTTCAGGTAAGGCCGCTGTATTTATGGGAGGCATCTCCAGCCAGTCCCGCAGCAGGAAAGATCCATGCTTTTTTAGCTTGCCTTTTGCCTGGGGCTTGGCTAGAGGATGGAAAGGAAGATCCGGGCCAGGTCTGGGTCA
The DNA here is from genome assembly GCA_003567835.1 of Actinomycetota bacterium. GTDB lineage: Bacteria > Actinomycetota > Humimicrobiia > Humimicrobiales > Humimicrobiaceae > Halolacustris > Halolacustris primus. The sequence goes on from PWYO01000134.1 coordinate 6,140, forward strand.
AAATGGCTGCCTGCACATTGCTTGATTTCGGCAATTGCGTCCTGCTCGGACAAAGGTTTCTGATAGGGCTTTCCTTGCCGCATGACCACATAGGCATCCACAATGGCCAGAATCCGGGATAGCTGGGGTATTTGATTTTTATGCAGCCCCTGGGGATAACCGGAACCGTCCCAATGTTCATGGTGGCTTAATATTTCCTCGGAAAGCATGGAAAATTCTGGGGTGGCCATGGCAATTTTGTAACCAATCTGTGTGTGGGCTTGGACTGCTTTCCATTCTTTTGCGGAAAGGGGACCTTTTTTGGCAATGATTTTTTCAGATATGTTGATTTTCCCAATATCATGCAGGCGGACCAATAAACGCAAACGGTCCTGTTCTGACGGTAAAAAAGATAAACTTCGGCCCATTTTGCTGGCCAGTTTCTGCATCGATTCTATATGTGATTTTGGTTCAATATTTTTTTCCTCCATCATATTTAAGAAAGCCTTGATGATGGCCTTTCTTGCGGTGCTGTTTTCAGCCAGTTTTTGGCTGTACATTCGGTCTTCGGCATCTTTTAGGATCTGTTCCATATTTTTTCCCGAACGCCGTTTGGTAGCCTTTCCCAAAGCAGCTGAAATAGGGATATTGTTAAAAGATGCTTGGCTGAGACCGGTTTGGATACGCTTGCATAAACGGTCAGCCGCCTCTTTGGCGGTCTGGGGAAGCAACACCACAAACTCATCTCCACCCCAGCGGGCAATGATATCCTCTTTTCGGCAACACTGCTCCATAATGGATGCCGCTTTCTTTAACATGCGGTCTCCCATAGCATGGCCGTGGGTATCATTGACCAGCTTAAGACCATTTAAGTCTGCCATGATGATGCTTAAGGGCATCTGTCTCTTGGTGTCCAGCCTGCGCATCTCCGTTTCCATATATGCGCGGTTATAAAGGCCGGTAAGGCTGTCATGAAAACTCATATAACGGATTTTTTCTTCCGTTTCCTTGGCCTCGGTAATATCGACAGCTGACTCCAAGCGGACCATACGTCCATCCACCCAGCGCATGGCCTGGGCCCTGCAGTCATACCATCTCCTGGTTTTGGTATTGAAATGCTGCCACTGATGGGCCCCTTTGGGACGCCCTTCTGTGTCCAAAATCTTGTCGTTGGTGCAAAAATCGCAGGGTCCGCTCTGGCCTTTCTGTAATTTCTGCCAGCATTTTTCTCCTAGAACCCCGCCCCAAATTTCCTCTCCGTGCCGGTTGATAAATAGAATCTCATAGGTATTTATATCCGATACATAGACTACCGCATCCATACTGTCTAAAACTTTGAGCATCCTTTGGTGCGCCATCCGGGTCCCCTGTTCCAGCTCATATTTGACCAGGGCGCCAAAGATGGTTTCTGCCACCACTCTGAGCAGGGTAATCTCCTGCTCGGTCCAATGTTTTTTCTCTTTGACAGAGTCAAAACCAAAAAAGCCATAAATTTCCTTTTCAACATTGATCACAGGAATGGCCAGAAGGGACTGGATGGATTGGCGGTCAAATACCTTCTTGACCGCATGGGCTTCACGAGGAAGCTTCTGGGTGTCAGGAATATGCAAAACGCCTAATTGATCCATTTGCTTCTTGCACCAAGAGAAGTGGTGCAAAGGGATGTGCGTACGGTTTGGCTTCTGCGGCTCTATGCCTTTAGCACACCACTCATGCGTATTATGCATCATCTTTTGCTGGGGTAAGACCTCAAATAGATAACTTCTTCCCACTTGAAAAAATTCTCCGGTTAATTGCAGGGCAAGATTGATGCCATCATCGATCTGGTCAGTGGGAAGGTTTATAAAAATGGAAGAAATGTCTGCCACCAGTTTTTCAAACTGCAGCTGTCCTTTTAAAGCCAGTTCTGCCTTTCGTTTTGCAGAGATATCATCAAAAGTAATATAGGTTTGAAACGGTTTTTTCTGTTTGGGGTGAAACAATGGGGTAGCATGGATAGAAATCCATACCCGGTCATCGATGCGCGGATTGTATACCCCCAGCACAATCGGGCCCACCGATTTGCCGGTGCGCAGGGCAACCATGGAAGGATGCTCCGAGCCCTGGACCTCTTTTCCCTGTTCATCAATCGACTTCCAGCCTGGATCTAAGGAAGTCTTACCCCCCATTTGGTCCAAGGTCCGGCCCAGGATCTTTTCAGCAGCAGGATTTGCAGAAATGATTTTGTCTTCAGCGTCCTGGTGTATCACACCATGGGCCATGGTTTCATAAAGCCTTTTGTACTTTTCTCCTTCTGTCCGAAGCGCTTCTTGGGGCTGCTTGCTCTTGGAGATATCCTTTACCATTCCCCGGAAAACCACGGGTCTGTGCTGCTCATAGAGCACATCCAGGCTTAATTCAGCATCCAAGGTGGTTCCATCTTTTTTCTTGAACGGAACTTCATATATCCCTTTTTTGGGGGCGGAAAGCAGATCTTTTTGTTTGATGGCATAAACATCTTTGTATAGGTTTAACGCCAAAAGTTCTTGTTTTTGTTCATAGCCCAACATCATAACCAGGGCCGTATTGACATCCATAAACACGCCTCGGGGGGATGCAATATACATGCCGTGCGCAGACTCCTCAAAAAGGGTATGATGCAATTTCCCCTTTTGGGCCGGGGCTGCCTTCGTTTTTTCCGGCTCACCGCTATTCTGAAAAACGGCTGAGAAATAACCCCGCTTGCTGCTGTAGGCAGTAACCTGGCACCATCGGCATAAAGGATCAAAATACTGTTTAAAACAAATGGTTTTTCCGTTTAAAGCGATTTGTCCAAAGGTGCCAATCCAGTCAAACTTTGCCTGTTTGATACCAGGAAAGACTTCTGTAGCTTTTCTGCCCACCAGTTTTTCTTTGGGCATTCCGGTCATAGCCGAAAATGCAGGATTTGCTTCAAGAAATACATAGTCGGTTGCACAGCCCTTTTTATCAGTTATAATCCGGTGGCATGCAAAAGGGTCAGGCAAATGCATAAGCAGCTGTATATGTTCATTTTCATTCTTATGCAATAGTATTTCCAATCAATCATGAATGGTGAACATTTTTTCGAAAACCGTACTGGATTATCCTTTTACTTGACATGGTTTGCCCTCTACGCAACATAGCATCGCTTATGTGTTATTGTATTACTTTAGCGTTAATGTAGTCAAATTTATATATTTTATTATGAGAAATATATTGATACAATATGTCTCATCATGTATCCCTAGCGTTTTTTGTGCAGGCAAAAAGGTACTTATGGATGGCGGCTACGCTTTCATCACCCGTGACCTATATGCTCAACTTGATCTAGATCATGCATGCCTATTGATGCAATGGATTTGACAGGCTGGATTATTAAAAAATTGGAATAGCAGCAATACATTTAGATTCTTTTTTGGGCCAATTTGATAAACACAAGCCCTGCTATTAAGACAAAGGCTGCATAATAGGGGTAAAAACTTGTGTCTTGGATGGAAACCGAAAGAGCCGTGCTGACGGTGGCATTAATGGAAGCATGAAATATCACACAGAGCAAAACACTTTTGGTTTTGGCATAAAGCCAAGTTAGAAAACTGCTATAACCCACTGCTGACAGGGTGAAAAATAAAAAAGACCCGCCTTCATGGCCTGAGCCTGCTATGTAGAATAGAGGAAGATGCCAGAGGGCCCAGACCATCCCAATGATTATATTGATTATAAAAAGGTTCAATTTTTTGCTGAAACCAGGCTGTAGAACGCCGCGCCACCCAAACTCTTCTATGCCGCCCATAAAAATCCCTATAAAAAATGCAGGCACAAAGGATGCCAACGGCTGAAACGTTTTATCCATAAGGTACTGCCGGCTGACAGCAGATGCAATACCAATGCCGCAAAGGCCTATAAAAACCGGGACCAGCAAGGCAAAAGCATAATACCATGGCTGCACCTTAAATTTAAAAACTCTGGAATGGAATTCTTTTAGAGAGCCTGCTTTTTTGGTTTTAATGACCGCGATATAGGCACCGATGGTTGGAGCACTCCCCCCTACAATCAACAATATGTATCCGGCTGTGCTTTGAAAAAGCATCAGTTGTGCCTGTGTTACATAGGCAAGCAGCCACCAGGCAGCCCAGGTCAAGGTAAAGGTACATGCAAGAAAAATACTATTTCTTTTTCCCATGAATCGTCAATTCTTTGCCTGTTTTATAGAAAGGAGATGTTTTTGCATTGTAAATCATATTGGAAAACAAAACAACCATTGCATGCAGGTTTGCTAGAAAAACAGTTCTTACACCTTTGATCATAAAATTTTTTATCTCCTTAAACCACGTGGAACCATAAACGGGGGCATTGCTTGCCTTTTCTGGACAATTGGTCCTTTTATCATGCATGTATGGAATATTTCAATTGTTTAACAGCCCTTTTTAAGGACGTTTATGCTGGCAGATCCTGACGGTGCTTTAAAAAATAGCCCTGCCTGTAAGGGCTTTTTCTAACAGCCTTGAAAGTCTTTGGATTCTGTATTGTAAGTGTCAGAAAAGAAGCAAAACGGAAATGGATGCCAATGGATAAATAAATAATGTACAGTGTAAGATTGATGATGCCAAAGCCAAGGCAGAAAGGTTATCCGCACAGGTTAACGATCTTGTCAATACGGGAAAAGCCACATTTGATAAGTTCAAAAAATAAGATTATGGATGTTCGGGGAACGGGACTGTTTTTAAAACCCAAATCAGTTTAGACCTTTTTTGCATAAAGGGCACACTGTAAGCAAAACCATGGGTCGCAGTAAAGTTTTTTTGAGATGGGAGAAGTTTTGCTGTTTACGGGTATTTTTTGTGTTTGCAAAAACATCCTTTCGGCCCAATTACTTTCATGGTATCCAAATCTAATTTTTGCCACAAAAACAATCCAAAGGATCTTTAAAAAAGCTGCGTTTCGCATAAACCTATGCATAAACGGCCAAATTCTTGGATATGGCTTTTTTTATGCAGTTTGTTTTTCACACAGAGTTTATGATATCATTTTCTCTATGTAAGAATAATGTTTTGTAAACAATAAAAATGATTATCATAAAGGTATTTGTTTTAAATGTCATTGCAACCGATAAAGGAGCCCAGCCATGAAAAGCCTTAAAGGCACCAAAACTGCACAAAATTTGTTAAAATCATTTGCAGGAGAATCACAAGCAAGAAACCGCTATAACTATTATGCATCCATTGCAAATAAGGAAGGTTTCAAGCAGATTAAAAATATCTTCAATGAAACCGCAGATAATGAAAAGGAGCATGCAAAAAGATTTTTTAAATTTCTTGTTCAGGGTTTCGAGGGAGAACTTCCTGCGGTGATCGATATAGAGGCAGGGTATCCGGTGGCCATGGCCGGCACTTTGGATAATCTAAAAGCGGCTGCCAGCGGGGAAAATGAAGAATGGTCAGAACTGTATCCCCAGTTTGCCGATGATGCAGACAATGAAGGATTTGAAGAAATTGCAACGGTATACAGATACATTGCATCTGCAGAAAAAAGGCATGAAATCAGGTATAACAAACTCATTGAAAATATGGAAAAGGATCAGGTATTCAAAAGGAACAAAACAGAGCTATGGAAGTGCGGCAATTGCGGTTATGTCCATGAGGGTGCCGAAGCGCCTGAAGAATGCCCAGCCTGCGCGCATCCCCAAGCCCATTTTGAGCTTTTTGTAGAACCTTATTAGGCAGCAGGACTGCACCAAACCTAAAACTGTGCAATAACCTGTATGCCAAAGGCAAGAAGTGGCGGGAAAATAAAGGAGTTTGCTATATTTTCCCGCCTTATTGATTGAAACTTTGGTTTTGCTTTACTTTTTCTCTTTCATTCCCTACACAGAGGCGGAATTGTAAAAACCTGTCTCGGCTGGTTAAGCTTGGGGTCTTTGCTTAAGCGCTTGTTTGCTTCCTGAATCAGCTTCCAGTACTGCAGACCACCAAAACCATGAAAGCTTTTAATCTTTTGATTGAATGTATCGCTTCTTCTTATGGTGTAATCGGCAATGACTCTAGGTGGCTTGGCAGTAGTATGAGCGGCCTTTTGCCCTTCTCTTTTTTTGCATTGCCCTCTGTACTTTTAGTCAATCTTTTTTTGACACAGAAAGGCTCAATACTGTAAAAAATAAAAAAGCTTTGAAACTTTCGTTACAGTCAATCCCGTTTGCACATTCGGCTGTTTGGAAATTTCGCTTATTGCCCCTTTGCCAAACATTTCTCCGGCAGAAAAACACATTCTGCCCATCTGGATAGGATGGACCTTTGTTGTTTAGGTGCAGCGAAAAAAAGTTTTAATACAATTCCCAGAAATCTGGATCCAGCATATCATAACAATAAAAACCCATAAATTCATCAAGTTTGGAGTAGTAGAAAACATCTCCCTTTAGATAAATATAGAGTCCCGTGGGATCCTTTTCATAAGGATGATAGACCCAAA
>PWYO01000285.1 GCA_003567835.1 Actinomycetota bacterium
TAAAAACCCTGTAACGATTTTTTAAATATGTTAACTCTTATATTCAATATTCTATTTATTTATCGATAATATGAACTACATATTATAACTTTATTCAGTTATTTCATCAATAGATTTGAAATATTTTTGAAAAAATAATAGGTCTCATCTATAAATTCTTGTACCATAGACCATGCATCAGGTCAATTTGTGGGAAAGAAGACAGCTTTGAGCCCGGTATTCTTCTTAGCCGCCATGGATGACAATATTGCCACCCAAATACCCGCTGGCTTACGTGCAACCCTTTATTTTACACCATGCAAATAACCTTCATGCAGCATCTTTGGGTGCATGCCGTTGGGTCATCGCCCATGCGCCAATTGCTCTTTCTGTTGCTAGATGTTTATAGGCTGTGGGACAGCAGGCATGGCTTTGCTTTCTCTTAGCAAATAGAAGATGACGGGAAGAAGTCCAGCCTTGGCCCCTCATCCCTTGGTGAGCATGCGCAAGGGTTTTATAAAAAACATTTTAATATGGCAAGGCTGCATCCAAGATAAACATATCCTGCCCATGATTTGCTGAAAAGATCTTTTTGCTTTTCGGGCACTGTGCCATGTTTTGGCGATTACCGAAGCAAGCAGACCTGCAGTCAAATGATCATGCAGAGATCTCCAACCGGATTGATTTAAAAGCACCCAGGCGGAGTGCATACAAAGCAATTTCTCGTTGTTGATTATGGTTTATCGTATGGGTGTTTCCAGTCATAACCCGGCAAGCCCAATGGTGCATTTCTTATTTACTTACCCTGTTTACGGTAAGAGCTTGATTAAAAGGCAAATCTCTTTTCTTTAAAAAGCCTTAAGCAGGCATCGACCACGCATGGGTCATAAAGAATCCCCTTATTTTCCAGAATCTCTTCCAGCGCGGCATCAATACCCAGCATAGGCCTGTAAGGTCGGTGTGAAGCCATTGCTTCCACTACATCGGCCACACAAATAATTCTTGCTTCCAGCAAGATATCCTCCCCAGACAAACCATTGGGATAACCACTTCCATTTATTTTTTCATGGTGCTGTTCTACGATCTTAGCCAGAGGCCAGGGATAATGGACATGCTTCAATATTTCGCTGCCTATACTGGGGTGGGTCTGGATAATTTTTGACTCCAGATCATTTATTTTCCCAGGCTTGGCCAGGATATCGGAAGGAATGGCTATTTTGCCTACATCATGGATTTCTGCTGCGAATCTTATACCAGTGATTTTCTTTTCCTGCAAACCCAGCTCTCCGGCAATACCTGTGGCAAGTTTTGCCACCCTTTTCTGATGCGAAACAGTATAGCTGTCTCTTTTTCCTAACATGCTGCCCATAGATTGGATAATCCCTTCGAATCCTTTCCGGTAAACATCGAGTGCATGCCGCAGCCTGTCTTTTGTTTCCTTTATCTCTGTTATGTCATGGGAAATTGCCCCAATGGAGCCAATTTGGCCAGAAAGGTCAAAAAGCGGGAAAAATGTGGTAATAAGATGTAATTCATGTTTGCCCACCTGGATGCTGTCTTCAGCAGAAACCGGCTTACGAGTAGCTCTTGTTTGGGCAATGCGTTGCAGAAAATCCTTGCCAACGTTTGACGGAAATACCTCGCCAAGACAACAGCCGGTCAATTCAGAGGGCTCTAAGCCTAAAACAGCAGCATGCGCCGGGTTGGCCTGCAGGTAACGGCCGTTTAGGTCTAGCTCACTGATCAGAGAAGGGCTGTTGTTGAGCATGGCCTGCAGTCGCTGCGACACCCGGAATTCTGAAATGACCAATGCTGCAAAATTGGCCAAGGTTTGGCAAATTCCAATCTCCTCTTTGGTAAACGCATGTATGGCCCCTACGCTAGACACAATTAGCACACCAATAGACTTATGATGGTAGATGAGAGGCGCATACAGATGAGAACGAAGTTTCCTGATTTCACAGACTTCCTTTTCTTGGGTTGTCAGTTTGGCGGTGTTGCTGTCTGCCAAAACAACCGGCTTCCTGGTGGTAACAGCGCGGTGGATATGGGGATGGTCCGATAATTCTGCAATGCGCAAATGTTTCGGAAAATCCCTGGGCAGGGGCGGATACGTAGCCTCAAGCTGAAGCTTGCCATTACTTAAAAGATAGATCGCTGCCGATTTAAGCCGGGTTAGCTTGGTTATATTATCCACAATGACTTGATAAGGAGCATCGGTTTTTCTGCAAAGGGTCTTGCTTGCTTCAAGCAGCAGAGCCATTTTATCACTATAATAACGCAAGTCTTCATCGGCTTTTTTAATCTCGGTTATATCGTGAAAAACAGCAGTAAAACAGCCAGCCTGATCGCTATAGGCTTTTACTTCATACCAGCGTTTAAGCGGTTTTACATATTGCTCATAAGAAATTTTTTTTTCGCTTTGGGCTACTGTTCCATATATACCAATCCAATCGAACCGATCGATGACCCTACCAGGCAAAATTTTGCTTACTCTTTGCCCAATAACTTTTTCCCGTTTCAGTCCGGTTATTTGCTCAAAAGCGGCGTTTACTTCTAAGAAAATATAATCTGCAGGCTTGCCTTTTGCATCTTTGACCATTCGATACCTGCAATAGGCATAGGGCAGCGTTTCAATGGCTTGATTTCTTTCACAGTGGTCCTTTTTCATTCCAATAAATCCTTAGCCTGTTTTTAGGACGGCATGGACATGAAGATTGAATTGATGATAATCATAACACAGCATGTATGCGGTTGCAAAAAAAATCCCTACTCGGGTAACGTCAAGTTTATTGTGTAAATTCTTTTAATGGCTTATCCTTCCAACTGTTATTCAAATGATACATAACCCCA
>PWYO01000109.1 GCA_003567835.1 Actinomycetota bacterium
GGCAGTTTTTAGGGATTTGAAGGTCAGTGCGGTCATGGAAAGAGCGCTGTTTATGTGAAAACGGTCAATCAATGATTGGCCGATGCTGGCTGGATGAGATTGACTGCAAGCTGAGAGGCATGATGCTCCAAGAACTGCAACCAGCCTCTACCCATGATGCAAGTGACCCCCGGTTTGGGTACATCTTATTTTTTCCCTTGAATTTAAGCCAATGAATTGTTACTATAATTATGAGTATATGCCCAAAATAAAAGGAGGATGATGTTGAAGAAAGAATTTGATGCCGCCAATGCCATGTATCCGTTTCCGGTGGTGCTGGTTACCACCCATGACGGGAAAGGCAAACACAATATCATCACGGTAGCCTGGACCACCAATGTAAGCAGAAACGCACCTTGTATAGGCCTATCTATGGGCAGCGGAAAGCTCTCTTTTCAAAACATACAAAACAGCCGAGAGTTTGTAGTCAATATTCCCGGCCATAATCTGCTGGAGCAGGTGGATTTCTGTGGTGAAAGCCATGGAGAGGAGGTAGACAAATTTGCTGCTACCGGCCTTACTGCACAAAAGGCCAGTACGGTAGGAGCAAAACTTATCAAGCAATGCCCCATTAATCTGGAATGCATGCTCAAAGAAATATACCGCATAGAAGGCGCCAATCTGATCATTGGACAAATACGGAAAGTGCATATGGATCCCACTATTTTGGATGAGCAGCAAAAAATTGACTACCATAAGCTGGATCCTATCGTTTATGCCCAAAAAACCTATTACAGGGTGGGCAAAGCCCAGCAGAAAAGGGGATTTTCAAAACATGACCAATAAAGCCCAGGAAATACATATCACCATACTGGTCGATAATTGTGTGTATATGCCCGGCATCAGGGCTGAGCACGGATTGTCCATGCTGGTGCAAAAAGGAAGCAAAAAGGTCCTTTTTGACTGCGGCCAGAGCGGCCTTCTTTTAGAAAATGCCCGTAAGCTGAAAATTGCCTTAGAAGGGATTGATGCCATTGTGTTAAGCCATGGCCATTTTGATCACTGCGGGGGCTTAGCGTCAGTAATCAAGCAAAATCCAGGGGTCAAAATCCTGGGGCACCCCAACATTTTTGAGCAAAAATTTGTGGATAAGCCCAAGCTTCGGTATGTGGGCATGGGCAGCAAGCAGCAATACCGGGATGCAGGTGCGGAGTTTTTGCTCTCTTCCGAAAGCATGGCCATAGATGATGGCATCTATACCACCGGACAGGTGCCCAGGGTCACCGACTTTGAATATGTGGGCAAAAATTTTATAAAAAAAGTTGACGGCGATTATATACAGGATCCCATTTTGGATGATCTGTCTTTGATTATCGAACATAAAAAAGGCATTGTTTTGCTGCTGGGCTGTGCGCACAGCGGCATAATCAATACCTTAAAGCAGGCGTCGGCACTTTCAGGAAAAGATGCGTTTTTGCTGGTAGCGGGCGGCATGCACCTCATGCATAAGGACGATGCCTATGTCCAAAAGGTTTTAGCAGAGATGCAGGGTTTTACCATAGATTCGGTAATGCCCCTTCACTGCAGCGGGAACAATCATGATGGGCTGTTTAAAAAATATTTTGATACCAGGCTGCACAAGGGAAGTGCAGGACAATATATGAAAGTTTAGCAAGGAGAAGGGTTTGTTTTACGGGCCGGTGTTATCACGAAGATTTGGATATTCTTTGGGAATCGATATCATTCCCTATAAGGTTTGTACCTATGACTGCATATACTGCCAACTGGGCAGGACCACAAACAAGACCTTGTGCAGGAAACAATATGTGAATATTGATTTTGAACAGTTTAAGCAGGGCTTAAAGGAAAAGATTAAAACCAGCGGCCATATAGATATCATTACTTTTTCGGGTTCCGGGGAACCGACTTTACATGCGGATCTAGGCAGGTTGATCCGGGCGGCTAAACGTGTAACCGATACACCGGTAGCCGTACTTACCGGAGGAGCTACACTGGGCCAGGAAGATGTTTTACAAGAGATTATAGAAGCAGATCTGGTCAAGGTATCTCTGGATGCTGCCGACGGCAGGGTTTTAGAAAGGATTAACCGGCCTGCATCGGGGGTAACCTTTGAAAAAAACATAGAAGGGCTCCAAAAATTATGCCGCCTGCACCCTAAAAAAATCTGGTTGGAGATTATGGTGCTTGCCGGAATCAATGACCGTGCAGACTATGCTTATAGGTTTCAATCCATAATCGGTAGTTTGGGAAAGGCTGTGGAGAAGGTCCATTTAAATACAGCGATTCGTTCGGTCCGCGGCGGTTTTCTGATGCCCCCACGTACCAAGGTTGAAACAATGAAAAATATACTGGGCAGCAAGGCTGAGGTGATCGGCAGTGCAGCCAGAAGCACATACAGCGGAAAGCAAAAGAAAAACGAGAAGGATATTTTATCCCTTTTAAAAAGAAGGCCTTCAACCGGCTGGGAACTTGCGGCAAGCACGGGTTTTCATGTCAACGAAGTGATCAAGATTTGCAGCAAATTGATGGAGGAAGGCAAGCTGGGATGCAGCAAAAATGAAATCTATTTTATATCTAAGGCGCGCAATTGATGAAAATAGCCATTTCCACGGACGACAATCGAGTGTCACCCCATTTTGGACCATGCCCCCAGTTTACACTGGCAGTCATGGGCGTAGAAGGCAGCATTGATGCGGTCATAGAAAAAATTTTGGACGGCACCCTGAAGGGAGGCCGGGGCCTTTGCAGCCCTGGCCAAGGCAAGGGGTATGGAATTGATCAATCAACATGCAAACATAAGGAGGAATAAATTATGCCAA
>PWYO01000249.1 GCA_003567835.1 Actinomycetota bacterium
TGCGGGATTGAGCCTACCAACAGCTGGCCCAGGGGAAGAGCGGTAGAAAGAGAAGAAGGCACCCTGCAGTTTATCCAGCCCGGAGAACGGGTGAAATTCCGCCTTGAATTCCTCATACTTTCTTCAAATAAGGATATTGAGAAATATAAGCAAAACTATTGTAAATAATTTAGGCATGGTATAAGGTATTGGTATGAGAAAGCGACTGCAAAATTCAAAAAATAGGAGGTGGATGTGAACAAGAAGATTTTGAAAATAGTAGTATTTGTCTTTATACTTATTTTATCGCTTAGTCTGACCTCTTCGTTATTTGCCAGGGACCTGGAAAACGACTATGAGTTTACCGCCAGGGACAGGACCATCCTCACCCAGCCCAGCATATGTTATGTGACCACCATGTATTATGCCTATGTCTATGACCCCAATTTTGAAGCCTGGTCACAAGAGTATTTTTTTGGGCCTATCGGGGGAACGGGGTTTAGTGTTAATCCCGAGACAGGGCATATTGTTACCGCAGCCCATGTCATCGAGGTGGATTATGTGGATATCAAGTGGAGCATCCTGGATGCCTATATCTGGGACACCTATCCCGATGATTACTGGAATCTTACCGATGCGGACTGGAACTGGATCTATGATAACTTTGAGGTAGAGGGACGCAATAGGCCTGAGCCGGACAGAGAGGTATGGGTGCAGTTTAATACCGCTACAGGCGGTGTTCCTGATAACCCGGACAGTACCTATATGCGGGCAGAAGTAATTGACTCAAGCCCCTGGGAGCAGCGGGACATTGCTGTATTAAAGATTCAGCCTACCACCGGCAGGGCTCTTTCCGCGGCCATAATCGGAGACTCATCCGGAGTGGAAATCCAGGATTCGCTGACGGTCAGCGGCTATCCTTGGACTGCGGACATCAGCTGGGAGTCCATCATGACCCCCACGGTCACCTCGGGCATTATCAGTGCCAAAAAGATGCTTGCGGGCACAGAGGTATTGCAGGTGGATGCCACTGCGGAAGGAGGCAGCAGCGGAAGCCCGGTATTGAGTGAGCAGGGTGAGGTAATCGGTATGCTGACCATGGGCATGACAGAAAACATCAATTACTTAAGGCCCAGCAATGATATCATGGAGATGCTAAACAGGAACGGGGTTGTCAATACGCTGGGCATGGTCGATGACAGCTTTGCCAATGGGCTGGCCATGTACAGGCAGTCCCATTTTTCTGAAGCCATCCAGTTTTTTGATGCTGTGCTTAACTTAAGCCAGGGTCATCTGCTCGCCCAGGAATACAAAGCCAATGCCCAGGCTGCTGTGGGCAGGGGAGAAGATATTCCTTTAGAGCCCAGGGATGCAGATATTGCTATTGAAGAGCCTGAGCAGGAAGCGCCTTTTTTTGAAGAGCCGGAGCAAATAGTGGAGGAAATGGAGCCAATCCAGGAACCCGAACCCATAGATGCCCAAGAAGGGGAGTTTCCCTGGGTATGGGTAGCGATCATAGGAGCTGTGGTCTTTTTCCTGATTATTGTGATCATCATTGTGGTGGTCATTATTGTGGTGGTCAAGAAGAAAAATGCCAAAGCCCAGACATCCGAACCGGCACCGCCTCCCAGCGCGACTGAACCGAAAGCGCCGCCCAAAGCGGAACCCGAAAAAGAAGCCAAGAAACAACCGGAAGGAGGCAAGCGTTTCTGCACCTCATGCGGAAATGAAGTCCAGCAAGGAGAACAGTTCTGCAGCAATTGCGGCAATAAAATAGAATAGAACATGCTTTAGCAGTGGGGGCCGGTTTTTGCCGGCCCCTTTTTTTATGCAATTATTTTTTTATTGTTATCGCTTTATAACTGTGATAATATAATTTGTTAATTAATTACTCAATGCATGGATTATGGGCAGCAAACCAACAGGGACAAAATATTGTGTAGACAAGCCGGCGGATCGGCTTGTACCAAACCTGCCTGTAATCGTGGTGATCTCCCTATTCTGTTTACTGCTTGTCGGTATCCTATCTTAGATATTAGGATTTCCGATAGTTTCTTTTTTACTATTGAATCCTATTATATGATAGTTGTATCAGTGTATGATTGTTTTTGAAATCTTATGGTGAACAAGGAGGAAAATTGAGAAGTGACGACATGAAAAAAGGCATCGGTAGACTGCCGCACAGGGCTTTGCTAAAAGCCTGCGGGCTGACCGATATGGAAATAGCCAGGCCCGTGATCGGGGTGGCCAATTCGGTAAATGAGCTTATACCCGGCCACATTCATTTAGACAAGATTGCAGAAGCGGTAAAGGCAGGCATAAGAGCTGCAGGAGGCACCCCTCTTGAATTTGCAACCATTGGGGTTTGTGACGGTATTGCCATGAATCATCAGGGCATGAATTATTCTTTGGCCAGCCGGGAAATTATTGCTGACAGCATAGAAGCTACGGCCATGGCCCATCCCTTTGACGGCATGGTGCTCATACCCAATTGTGACAAGATCGTCCCGGGCATGCTTATGGCTGCAGCCAGGCTCAATATTCCTTCTGTGGTAGTAAGCGGAGGGCCCATGATGGCCGGAAATATTGATAACCGGCCGGTTGACCTGGGCAATTGTTTTGAGGCGGTGGGAAAATACGGGAGCGGAAGCTGCAGCGATGAAGATGTCTACCGGATGGAAGAAGAAGCATGCCCCACCTGCGGCAGCTGTTCGGGCATGTATACCGCCAATTCCATGAATTGCCTTTCTGAGGCCATAGGTTTGGCCCTTCCCGGCAATGGAACCATTCCTGCCATATTGGCCAAACGGATCAGGCTTGCCAAAATGGCGGGGACCA
>PWYO01000126.1 GCA_003567835.1 Actinomycetota bacterium
CTTCGATTTTAACCTCCATAGCCATATGGCTGTTTTTGGTGGTTTTTCTGCCCATCATTGCCAATGCTGTAGCCAATGCTGTGGTTCCCCTGGAAGGGGCTACGGCTTCGGACCAGATCAGAAATTTTGTAATAGAACGGAACATATTGCGGATATCCCCTTCTACCCTGTTCACTGAATCCATTACCACACTGTTGGTTCCCACAGGTGGACATATGCTGCTCAACATCCAGGCCTTTGTTGCCACTGATCTGAGCCGGATGCTGTTAAGCCCGCTGTCTCTGGGACAAAGCCTCATCCAGGTATGGCCGCAGCTGATTGCAATCATTGCCTTGGCCATCATATGTTTTGCTCTTTCCTATATCTTGTTTATGCGGCAGGAAATCAGAGCAACATAGGAACCTGGCAACTGGCCCCATATTTATGATGATCATCCTGGATGGGCCAAACGGGTGTATGGCGACACCCCTGCTTTTGGTGGTTTGATGTGTTGCCCTGTCAAAATATTATTTTTGGACCAATCGGGCAAGATTGTCTAAACCGGCCTGCAGGTCCGGGGGCAGCACATCCTCGACCCTTAAGAGCTCTTGGGTGACCGGATGGGTAAATTCCAATTTTCTGGCATGTAAAAAATGCCGTTTTATGCCGATTTCTTTTGCAATCTTTAAACTGGCCTTATTGCCGTATTGCCTGTCCCCTACTACAGGGTGCCCGATATAGTGCAGATGCACTCTGATCTGATGGGTTCTCCCAGTTTTTAAGTTGATATCAAGCAGGCTGCACAGGCTGCCATACGATTGTATCCTGCGAAACTCAGTAAGGGCTTCTCGGCCCCGGTTCACGGAAACGGATATCTTCTTTCTGTCTTTGCTGGATCTGGCCAAAGGAAGAGCAATGCGGCCCCTTTTTTCTGAAAATAATCCTGCAGACAAAGCGGTATAATTTTTTTTTACCAACCTTTTTTTAAAAAGGCCCTGCAGCAATGTATGGGTATGTTCATCCTTGGCCACAATCAGCAAACCCGAGGTATCTTTGTCCAGACGATGCACCAGCCCTGTCCTTGGAATTTCACGGAAGCCCGGCAATTTTTTATATTTATATAATAGTGCATTGGCCAAAGTGCCGCTATGATGGCCCGGGCCGGGATAACAGACCATGCCGGGGGGCTTGGAGACAATGGAAAGGTGCTCATCTTCATAGACGACATGGATATGGAGTTTCTGGGGCTTTAATACAGGTTGGTCTTCCTGATCTGTCATGACAACCGCTAAAAGGTCTCCTGCTTTGAGCGTATCGCTTTTGGTTATGGTTTGCTGGTTGATCAGTATTTTTTTTTGTTCTATCAGCTTGGCGATTCTGCTTCGTGAAAGATGGGTTAACTTCTGGGACAGGAATACATCCACTCTTTTTCCAGCCTGGTCTCTGCCAACCTTAAACATTGCCTGTTCTTGATTCAATGGCGGATCTCTTCGCTTTTCTTAAAAAATTCTTTAAACAATAGGATGATTACAATGATAAAGCCAACCACGATGGAACTGTCCGCAATATTGAACACCGGCCAATAGGCTACGTGGATAAAATCAATCACTTCCCCCAAAAAGAAACGGTCAATCAGATTGCCCAAGGCCCCGCCCAAAATAAGGCCCAAAGATACGTAGTAGAAATAGGATTTAATTTTCAAAAAATATTTAATCACGATAATCATTATGATGGCCACAAATGAAATAATGGTTAATACAGGGGTAGCATCCTGGAAAAGACCGAATGCGGCTCCCGGATTTTTGATATGGGTAATGTATAAAAAGTTGGGAATGATTTCCAAAGAGCTGGAGGTTGGAATATTGGACTGTATTATATATTTTGTATACTGGTCCAAACCCAGCACAATGCCTGCGCATATGAAAAAAACAATGTTCATTTTTGTGATCGGTTTCATCTAAACAATACTCCCTGCAACTTCCAGAGAAACCTCTATACTGGACTCATTGGCTTTAACTTTTTGACAAAAAATATCTTTTTTGGGATGAAAGCTTAAATTTTCTGTTAAGGTTTCCTTTTTTATATAGTCTTCAAATTTTTCTATAACCTGTTTTTCGTCCTCCGGACATTGTATATATAAGTTGATGGTATTTTCAATTTCAAATCCCGCTTTTTTCCTGAGGTTTTGAATTTGATGGACCAGTTCCCGGCAAAATCCTTCTTCCCGCAATTCTTCAGAGATCGCAGTTGGCAGTCCCACCGTAAAGTTTGCATCGCTTTCTATGGCAAAACCTTCTTTGTTGACAGTTTCTACCAGGATTTCCTGGGGCATGATCTCTATTTGTTCGCCTTCCAAGACCATAGAAACCTTTTTGTTATTGCGGACTTTCAGGGCAATGACTGCGGGGTTTTCTTGTTCAAGCTTTTGTTTGATTTTGGGCACCAAAGGGCCGTATTTGGGCCCCAACAATTGTAGATTGGGCTTAATGTCATAGGATACCAGCTGTTCTCTGTCCTCCAGTATGGTAATTTCTTTGATATTAAGCTCTTCTTTAATAATATGTTCAAAATGCATGATGGCATTGTAAATCTTTTCATCCTGGCCGAAGTAGATTTTGGCTGCTTGCAGGGGCTGCCTGGTTTTGATATTGATTTTATTTCTTATGGTCCTGCCCAGTCCTACCACATCCCTGGCCACAGACATGCTGAAACTCAGTTCACGGTCCATTTTTGATGGGTCAGCTTGTGGGAAGTTTTCAAGATGCACACTTAGTTTATCCGGCTTTAAACCGGACACCAGGTTTCTATAGATCTCTTCGCTTAAAA
>PWYO01000110.1 GCA_003567835.1 Actinomycetota bacterium
AAGGATGCCCTGTTTGCTGAAGCCTCCGCTGATCAGCATGCCTTCCAGGTTCTGGGGTCCCAGCCGGTCCACCAGGCCGGTCAGCTGATCCGAGGTTTTGGCCTCAGCCATGCTTTTTAGCAGGTGGCCCCGGCAGTGGCTGCACTGCAGGTCACAGGCGGTCCCGGTGATGCTGACATTGATAAAGCTTTTGGGCCGGTTCCGGTAGTATTGGTTCACATAGACTTTCGAGCCGGGCACCGCAAACACCAAGGGGTTTCGGGCATACCGGGACCGGATATTTGCCTTTATAGTTTCGCGGGCCATAAGCTTTTTATCTGTTCCCTGATGGTCTCCCGGTCCCTGCTGCGGGGAAGGTAAGGGTAATTCCTGAAATCTTCTGAAGGCCTTTCATTGGCCAGGGGCCGGTTGCAGGCAGCCATGCGCTGGTCTTTTCCGGGGCATCCCGAGGTCATAAATGCATAGCCTTGGCTGACCACCTCTTCTAGGTCATAGTCAAAACCGGCAATATTGCCCTGCTGGTCAAAATCGACGGCCTGCACAGAAAGCCCTTGGTGATTGATTAGATAGGCGGCAATTTGTATCCTCCTGTAGCTAGCCAGTGAAGGCCGGGGATGGTCCTGGAGCTGGCTGTGGGCTTCAGGGAAAAAAGAGAAAAGATGGGTCCTGGCCCCCATGCGGTGGGCTCTGGCTATGGTTTGCACCATCTCTTGTTCTGTTTCCCCCAGGCCGCAGATCAGGTGTATGCCTGCCTTGTAGCGGCCAAACACCTCCAGGGACCACTGCAGCACTTCCCAGTATTTTTCCCATTGGTGGGGACCGCCTACGCCAGTGCCCCTGTATTGTTGAAAAAGTGCCGGGGTAGCCGCGTCAACGGCAATGCCTGCCATTTCCGCCCCAGCCCGTTTGAAATCTTTGATGATGCCCATATTGCCGATCACCGAAGGGGAGATCAGCAGGCTGATGGGCAGGTCTGTGTGTTGTTTTAACCGCTTGGTGACCGCAATGGTGTCTCTGACTGCATCCCTGTGGGTGACCATGGACAGGCAGACCCGCTGGAAAGCATGTTTGCCCTCTGCGGTGCGGCCGAGGACCTCATCCAGCTTATATACCGGCCATTTGACCCGGATAAAGGTCTTGGCTCGCGGGGTGCTTTTATGGGGGGCGTCCTGGACCTTGGACAGGCCGCAGTAAGCGCATTTTCCGATGCATCCCTTCCCGTATACCAGCAGAAGGTTTAAGCCGGTCAGCTTGATGCCGTCTTTGAAACTGCCTTTCTCCAAACCCAGAGACATGGCCGCAGCCAGGCTGGTTTGAATATAGGCTGGGCTGTTTTTCATCTCTGTTCTTTCCTCTATGGCTTGCAATATAAAAAATCATCATTACTATACATCAATCCGCCCATATTTTAAAGCATGAACGGGAGGCAATTGCAGCTTGTAAAATGGCCTGCAAATATTTATGATGAACCACATGGAGCAAAAAAGGCTCCAGCTTTATGATTTGACCAAGCAATCCTTTTATATGATGAAAAAAAAAGTACGGGTAGTGGATACCGGGCATCTCAGTGCAGCAGAGAATATGGCCCTGGATGAAGCCATGCTGGAAGCCAGGCAGCAAGACCGCATCCCCGATACCATACGGTTTTTAAGTTTTCGTCCCCCCGCTGCGCTGGTGGGCTACTTCCAGACGGTTGAAAAGGAGATCCGGGTTTCGTATTGCCAAAAGGAAGGCATAGACATCAACCGCAGAATTACCGGCGGCGGGGCGCTGTACTGGAGCAGTGCTGATATCGGCTGGGAAATCTTTTCAGTGAAAGGGCGTTTTCAGGCTTCAGGCATGGAATCCTATTACGGCCTGTTTTGCAGCGCGGTGGCCAGGGGCATCAACCAATTGGGCATCCATGCCCGGTTCAGGCCCAGGAATGATATTGAGGTCGGCGGCAAGAAAATATCCGGGTCGGGGGGCACTTGCCTGCAGGATGCTTTTTTGTTTCAGGGCACCCTTTTGGTGGACCTGGACATGGATACCATGCTCAGGTGCCTGCGGGTCCCGGTGGAAAAACTCAGTTATCGTGAAATCAGTTCACTGAAACAAAGGATCACCTGGCTGGCCAGAGAGCTGGGTTACCGTCCTGCCCGGTCCAGGATCATTGCCCACATACTGGATGGTTTTCAAAAAAATCTGGGCATCGACTGCTATCATGGCAGCCTGCTGCCTCTTGAAAAAGAAAAGATGGCCCAAAAACTGCCCCAGTTTAGAAGCAAAAACCATATTTACCGCATCCGGGACAAGGACAGCCAGCACTATATAGCAGGCATGGCCAAATCGGAAAAAAGTGTTATCCGGTGTTGGGCCAATATGGATACCAGGCGGGGCATGTTAAAAAACCTTTATTTTACCGGCGACTACTTCCTTTATCCCCCAAGGGCCGTATTTGACCTGGAGGCTTTACTGAAAAATATGCCTGCCAGCGCGTCCCAGGTCAAAAAGAAGGTCCACCATTTTTTCGATACCTATCCCCAAAAGATTGCCGGTTTGGGCCCCGGGGAGATCGTCCGGGCCGTAGAAGACTGTTTGGCCAAAGCCAAGATGCGCAAATGGGGCATACCCCAGCACCATATCAATGACCTGTACCTGGTAGGCGGGCCGTTTTTGCCTCAGCGAAAAATAGAGGTGCTGCTGCTGCCCTACTGCGCCAAATTGCCCCGCTGCGAATTCAGGTACAGCCAGGGCTGTACCCTTTGCGGACAGTGCAGCATCCAGCAGGCTTTAGAGATGG
>PWYO01000097.1 GCA_003567835.1 Actinomycetota bacterium
GTTTCCAGCAGTCCCAGGCCTTTGATATCAGTCAGGCTGGATTCAGCGCGGTAACGGTCAAAAATCGCTTGCCCCAGCATCTGATAGCCCCCGCATATGCCTATAATGGAGGCACCTTGTCTGTACATGGAAATGAGGGTATCTGCGATATTGGCCTTTTTTAAATAAGCCAGGTCGGATATGGTGCTTTTGGATCCGGGAATGATAATCAGATGGGGTTTGGCACGGGCAAGCGCAGAGGCATTTTTGACATAAAGGACATCGATGTCCGGCTCAATCTCCAAAGCATTAAAATCGGTAAAATTGGAGATATGGGGCAGAGCCAGTACCGCTGCCTTGAGTTTGCCGGTTTTTGCCCTTCTTTTTTGCTGCTGCCGCTCCAGATTGACCGAATCCTCTTCATCGAGCACAATGTGGTTAAAATAAGGGATGGTGCCCACCACAGGAAGGTTGAGCTTGTTTTCAATCCACTGAATTCCCGGGGTTAGAAGATTTTTGTCCCCCCTGAACTTGTTGATTAAAAGCCCCTTAAAGTACCGCTGGTATTTTGGGGGCAGAATGTTTACCGTGCCGTAAAAACTGGCAAATACCCCGCCCTTGTCAATATCTGCGGCCAAGATGACCGGTGCCTGAGCCAGCTCAGCGGTGGCCATATTGACAATGTCATTTTCCAAGAGATTGATCTCAGCGGGACTTCCCGCCCCTTCAATGACCAGGCAGTCATATTTTTTCTTCAGTTTCTCTATAATCTGTCCAATTTGGGCCAAAAAATGTTTCTTTTTTCGGTTATATTCTGCAGCGGTCATATTCCGTACCGGTTGGCCCATCCATATAATCTGTGCAGCGGTATCTTTTACCGGCTTCATGAGTATGGGGTTCATGTCTACTGCAGGCTCTAGCCCTGCTGCTTCAGCCTGCATCACCTGGGCTCTGCCCATCTCTTTGCCATCGGCGGTGACATAGGAGTTTAAGGCCATGTTCTGGGATTTAAAAGGGCAAACCCTGTAGCCGTCCTGGGCCAGAATCCTGCACAGGGCAGCCACTACAACACTTTTACCCACATGGGATCCGGTTCCCTGCACCATCACTGTTTTCATGGACCCTCCCCGCTTAGTGCCGCCCGAATCTCTTCCTTGGACTGCACCACTTTGACACCCATACTGATAATCTTTTCATAAAGGGCTCGGGCTTTGCCCCGGGTATGGTCCCTCTGGGCCATATCCGATTCATGGACCACCAGTACTTGCTTTCCCATTTCCACCGCTTCCTTTACGCTGACCAGATTGGAAAAATTCCCATACCCGAATTCCAGGGGGGCCAGGATGACACAATCGCTTCCCCGTATAAAGTCCATATTTTTGTTCTGGGCATACAGGCTTACCGGGGAGAAGGGCGCCTCGCTTACAAAGGGTATACCCAGCCTCTGGGCAGTGCTCTGATCGGTGTCCAGGTTATTGACCACCCCGCAGCTCACCTTGTAGCCATGGGCATAGAGCATACTCATAATAGGGCTTGCAGCGCCTCCCCCGGCGATGACATGCACCCGGACATCCTTGATGTTTTTGGACCTTGCCGGCTGGGCATTAAAGGTGGGGTTGATATAAAGCTTACCGGTAAAGGGGTTTTTGGCCACGTACACCTCGCTGGAAAACACCCGTTCGATATTATCTTCGGTAATCACATCTTCTATGGCCCCATAATCAAACAAAGCGCCTTCCTTTAAAAAAAGAGCCTTATCCGAATACTGGATGGCCAGGTTTATGTCATGGAATATGCCGATGATGGTCTTTTTGTCTTCCCGGTTAAGTCTTTTAAAAATATCCATGAGTTCAATTTGAAAGCTTATGTCCAAATGCGAGGTGGGCTCATCCAGCAAGATCAGAGGGGTGTCCTGGACCAGGGCCTGGGCAATAATCACCCGCTGCTTTTCTCCGCCGGAAAGAGCATGATAGCGCCGGTCGGCAAAGCCCTCCAATCTGGTTTTGCTGATGACTTGGTCCACTACCTTCTTATCGCTGGCGCCCATGGACTCCATCCGGCTGATATAGGGATAGCGGCCCATGGCCACAATCTCTTTTACCGTAAAATTAAATCCGGGATTGGTGCTCTGGGGCACCACTGCCACCAGCTTGGCGGCATCCTTTGCGCTTAACCGGGACAGATCCCTGCCCCCGATACGGATGCTGCCCTGATAAGGTGCAAGCACCCTGCTCAACAGGTTGACCAGGGTGGATTTTCCGCTGCCGTTGGGCCCCAGAACGGATATAAAGGCATTTTCTTTCACATCAAAGCTTAAGTCTTTGAGCACAGGGCTGCCGTTATAGGCAAAAGACAGATTTTTGACCTGGACCATATCCAATTAGAACACCTGCCTTTTGGACCGAATCAGAAGGTATAAAAAGAAAGGCACTCCGATAATAGAAGTGACAATGCCTACCGGAATTTCCCGGGGCATTAAAACCATCCGGGCCAGGGTGTCTGAACCCAAGAGTACAATGCCCCCGGCAATGGCGGAAGTGGGATAGAGCACTTTGTGGTCTGGGCCCACTACCAGCCGCAGGATATGGGGGGTGATCAGTCCCACAAAACCAATAAGCCCGCTTACCGAAACCGCAGCAGCGGCAATCAGCGAGGCCAGGATAAGCAAAAATTTCTTAATCTGCTCGGTGTTGACCCCCAGCTGGGTGGCCCGCTCATCACCCAGGGAAATAATGTTAAGCTCATTCATAAAAAAAACCGCCAGGCCCAAAAGCACCAGGATGATGGGGGCCACCA
>PWYO01000036.1 GCA_003567835.1 Actinomycetota bacterium
GGGCCTTTGGCCAATGCCCTGTATATGGCCAGCGGCTGCAATTACCGTCTGGCCAGCAGCAAAGGAGCGGTCAGAAAGGGCATTATGGCCATGCGTGAAGCATTCAGTGTCCTTTCAGCCCACAAAATACCCGTACACCCGCGGTCGCTGCTTTTATTTAAAATACTCCCCAATTGGATCCTGGTGCCCCTTTTTCAGAAGGTTTTTGCCAAAGAGATCATGGATATCGGGGGAGCACGCCATGCATTGGCGGCCAGAGACGAGATGGCGCAATTAAACCAGGAGCTTTTTGCGCTGGCCAAAAAAGCGAAAATAGACACCCCGCATATGAGTGCACTGCACAGGTATGCTGACCCTTCGGTAAAACCTGCCCTGCCTTGCCCGCGGCACACATAAGGGTTTTCTGGACGCATCCGTTTTTGGCTATAAGCTGCCCTAAAAAAAGTACGGTACCTGATGGTACCGTACTTTTTAGGCTTTCTAGATTGTGGTCCTTTGCCCTTGCCCTAAATGTAATAGTCTTCTTCTTCGACTGCATTAACCTTGATTTCATTGAGGTTTTCATTGATCGATTTTAAAACCTCCAAAATTTCGTCCAGCTTTTCCTGCAGCTGCCCGTTCATGCTTATCACCTCAAAGAGATAATAATGAAAATGTTACTTTACATGAGATAGCTTATAAACCAACGGCTTTCCTTTTGCAACTACATGTACAAGCTTTGCTTGGCAACTGTCACAGACATATACCGGATCGCCGTCCGGATCTTCTATAATCTTTATATCATTTGCAAAAGCCCCGGTTATACCGTCGTGGAACTTTCTCTTTCTATATAGCCAGTGTCCGCAACTTGGACATTTCTGAAACATCAAATCTTCAAACATTTTGCCTCCCGTAAATTTAACCGTTTTATACTAACCGTTTTATATAAACCGTTTTAATAGTACCACAGAATATGATTGGTTGCAATGAAAATTCATATTTTTTTATATAGTTTTGTTTTGAATGTTAAGGTACAATGAAAATATGTTAATTTTAACCATCATCATTATACTGGTTGGCTGCATCATCGCCTTGGTCATCTACTATACCGAAAAGAATAAGGAAGCAGTCAGAGAGAACAAAAAGCTTAAGCAAAATATGGTTTCTTCGGGCTACAGTTATGAGCAGCTGGAGTTTCATTTGGAAAGGATTAGAAAAGAGATCCAGTCCCTGCAAAAAGAGGACAATGTTCAGGATATGCAATCAGCAGCAGAAAAAATCAAACACCGGGTTGATCAAACATTGAAGATGCTCAGTTCCAGCAGCAGGGCTAGATAGCCATCTTTTCTTCTTTTTCATAGAACTTATATTTTCTGGGAACCACAGTGATCCCCTCGCCGGAAACCACAAAGCCCCTTTCCATGTCCCTGTTTTTATCCACCCCGATAATTTCTCCTTCGGGAATATCCACACCCCGGTCTACAATGGCATTCTTGATGAGCACATTTTCTCCGATGTTGTTAAAACCCAGCAGAATGGAATCTTTGATCCGGGTTTTAGGGGCTACTTCAACATTATAGGAGAGAATAGCGTTTTCGATTTTTGCCTCATAGATAAAATCCCCATTGCTGATGATGCTGTCTTTTATGCATGCTTCCCCTACTATTTTTGGGGACTGCAGGGAGTCGGCTTTGGTAAAAATTTCCCATTCCCGGTTATTGAATACAAAAGGCGGATTCTGGCCTATAAGCTCCATGTTTGCACCATAAAACTGATCCAGGTCTCCAATATCTCTCCAGTATCCAGCCCCCCGGGTCTGGGAGCCGGCTATGTTGTTGTCAGAAAAATTATAAACAAATATGTCTCGGTCATTTTCCAGCATGGTCGGGATAACATCGAAACCGAAGTCCAGAGATGAAAACTTTTGCTCCCGGTTTGATGGATTGCCCTTAAACTTCGCTTTCTCCAAGCTGGTAAGCCCGTCCATTAAAACCCGGGGGTTGAACGCATAATTGCCCATAGATGCCAGGCAATAGCCGGGCATACCAGGAATGGTGGGGGGCTTTGCCGGCTTTTCCTCAAACCTGATCAGCTTCCAGTCCCTGTCAACCACCAAAACCCCATAGCGCTCTGCAGCAAGCTCCGCCTTTACCGGAATACCGGATATGGTCAAATCCGCTTTTTTATGGAAATGGTAATCATTCATCTGGGATATGTCCATCAGGTAAATATGATCACCGCAAAATATATTGACAACACCAGCCCTGTTTTCTTGTATAAACCGCATATTCTGAAATACAGCATCGGCAGTACCTGCATACCAGCCGGTATCACTGCCCTGCCTGGGCGGAACCAGACGCAAGCAGCTCTGTCTTCCGGTTCCGAATACAGGCACCCAGGCCTGCATGATATGTTCTTCCAAAGATCGTGGTTCGTACTGGGTGAGAATATAGATTTTTTCTATTTTTGAATTAAGAAAATTGCTGAGCACAAAATCGATAACCCGGTACCCGCCCCCGAAAGGTACGGCAGGCTTGGTCCTGTCCCTGGTAAGCGGATAAAGCCTCTTTCCAGCTCCCCCGCCTAAAATAAAGGCTATGGGTGTCTTTCTCATGCTATTTATCGTATTTTTTAGTATCTAATAATAACATTTAATTTTTTCAGTTACAATTATAATATATATGATATATATTATAAAAAAAGGAGGAACTTGAAAATAAGAATTGCAGCCTGCCAGCTAAAGGTAACCGGCTCTAAGGAAAAAAACCTTGCCAATGCCAAAAAATGGATA